>JAGRLM010000447.1:0-4341 GCA_020441795.1 Nitratireductor sp. | reverse complement strand
TCGAGTGACTCGAAGTCGATCGGCTTTTCCAGACGCGCAAATATCGCCGAAATATGAGGCAATCCCGGTAATTTTCCATGCGGGATGGCAATGCCGTTTCCAACCCCGGTAGAGCCAAGGCGCTCGCGTTGCAGCAGGGTGTCGAAAATCTGCCGCGCAGGAATTCCTGTGCGTTCCTCGGCTTTCTCTGACAAATCCTGCAGCAACTGGCGCTTTGAACTGGATTTCAGGGACGGAAGAATGTCATCCGCTCCCAGAAGGTCACCAAGATCCATTTTTCTTATCCTTTCAGGATCGGCAATTGCCGATCCGGAGGCCTGTAGGGTTTATCCCTTTTTCACTGCGGTCGGATTGATCCAGCCGATATTCCCGTCCGGGCGGCGGTAAACGACGTTGATGTCGCCGCTGGCGGCATTGTTGAAAACGATTACCGGCTTGTCGGTCAGGTCGAGTTGCATGACGGCCTGCGCAACAGTCTGCGTTGCGACCTGGGTGAGTGACTCGGCAATGATGACCGGATTGTAGTCTTCCGGCAGTTCCTCTTCCTCGTCAGGTGCGGCCACGACCGAATAGCTTGCGTCAGCCATGACACGCGACGTGGCATTGGCGTGATGGTCCTTCAGGCGGCGCTTGTAGCGGCGCAGGCGCTTTTCGATGCGTTCTGCCGCATCATCGAAGCTGATTTGCGCGTCATGCGCCCGTGCAGTTGCCTGCAGAACAACACCGGTATCAAGGTGAATGGCAAGATCGCTCTCGAATGCACTGCCGGACTTCTCGATCGTGGCATGTCCGCTGAACCCGCCATCGAAATATTTGCCAACGGCTTCGTTGATCCTGTCTTCGATCCTTTGGCTCAGGGATTCGCCAATATTCATGTGTTTGCCGGAAATGCGAAGAGTCATGGGAAGAAAACACCCTTTTTGCGTGATACAGGTCCAAATCCCGCGGCGCGATGAGGCCAGCGACTCATCGCAGCATAACCCGGCGGGACAACATGTTACAATCTTTCAGCTTTGCCTGCAGCAGCGGTTGTCATTAATTGGTCTGCTGCCAGGCACCTCTGGCCGACATTCCATTCGCCGGTTGCACTGCGACCACGATGGGATGCCAGGGCACGGTATGGACCCTGAGGTTTCGGCGCGCTTCTATTGTTGGTGGCCCCCAATGTCAAGGAGCGGCGGTCAGCATCCAGAGAATTCACCATTCATCCCGCCTTTCGCTCAAGCATTGCACGTTTCTCGCGACGACGCTGCACCGAGGACGGTATGTTCATGGCTTCACGGTATTTGGCAACGGTGCGGCGTGCAATGTCGATGCCGGCCTTTTGCAGGGCGTCCACAATCGCATCATCCGACAATACACGGCTTGCCTGCTCACCGGCAATCATTTGCCGTATCTGGTGGCGCACCGATTCGGCCGAATGCGCATCCTCACCCAGATTGGACGAAATGGCCGAGGTGAAGAAATATTTCATCTCGAACAACCCGCGATCCGTCATCATGTATTTGCCTGCCGTGACACGGCTCACGGTGGATTCGTGCATCTTGATGGCTTCAGCGATTGTCTTGAGATTGAGCGGTCGCAAATGCTCGATGCCATAGGCCAGAAACATGTCCTGCTGGCGCACGATCTCTGTCGCGACCTTCAAAATGGTCTGCGCGCGCTGGTCCAGGCTCTTGGTCAGCCAGTTGGCCGTCTGCAGGCAGTCGGTCAGGAAGGTCTTGTCGGCATCCTTGCGGCAGGATTTGCTGATTTCTGCGTAATAGGTCCGGTTGACCAGAACGCGCGGCAGCGTTTCAGGGTTCAACTCGATGGCCCAGCTTCCGTCAGGCCGCTGCGTCACCAATACGTCCGGCACGACGGCCTGAACGGGGTCACTTGCAAAGGCGCTGCCGGGGCGTGGGTCAAGTGCACGGATTTCATGCACCATGTCGGCAATGTCTTCCTGGTCGACGCCGCAAATTCTGCTCAGTTGCACAAAATCGCGCTTCGCCAGCAGATCCAGATTGGCGATGAGCGCTTCCATCGCGGGGTCAAAACGGTCGCGCTCGCGCAACTGGATTGCCAGGCATTCGCCAAGGTTGCGGGCGGCAACGCCACATGGCTCGAAACCCTGCATGACGCCCAGTACCGCTTCCACATCCTCGATATCGGCACCGAGCGCTGCGGCAATCTCGTCCAGCGGGCGGCGCAGATAGCCGTCTTCGTCAATCGAACCGGCAATCTCCTCCGCGATGAAACGGTCGGAAGCCGTCCTCAATGCAGCCGGGATCTGTTCGCGCAGCACTTCGCGCAGGGTCTGGGGCCGTGCAGCAAAGGCTTCCATGCCATCGGCATCGATATCGTCGAAGCTTCGGCCAGACCCCGACCCGGGGCCGGCCCCCGCGCCAAGCCCCGTGGACGGGCCATAGGCGCCAATGGCAGGCATGTCCGCATCGAAACTGTTCTCGATCGAGGTTCCCAGCTTTTCCTCGATTGAAACACTCGAAACGTCAAGTTCACCACTGACAAGCCCCGTTGCGTCAAGGGTCTCGGCAGGGGTCGGCTTGTCGCGAAAATCGTCAATATCGGGTCCAGGAACGATATCGGGGCCATCACTGGCCAGTTCCAGCAACGGGTTCTTCTCGATTTCCCGGTCAATGAATTGCGAAAGTTCCAGATGGCTCAATTGCAACAGGCGAATGGATTGCATCAGCTGCGGTGTCATCACCAGCGACTGCGACTGCCTGAACTGCAATTTGGCGGAAAGCGCCATGAAACCTGCCCTGTTTTCAGTGGTATCCCGGTGTTTTCGGGATATCTGGCGGGCTTATTCAGCTTTGGTGCTATTGTGGCCCGCTTCTTGCTAGCAAACCATAACAGCACCAGGTTCTCAAAGTGTAAACTGCTCTCCGAGATAAGTTCTGCGAACATCGGGATTGCGAACAATCTCGTCCGGCCGTCCGTGCGTCAGAACCTGGCCGGCAGCAATGATATAGGCGCGGTCAATCAGTCCCAGCGTTTCGCGTACATTGTGGTCGGTTATCAGGACGCCGATGCCGCGACGGGTCAAATGACGCACGAGTTCCTGGATGTCACCGATCGAAATCGGATCAATGCCGGCAAAGGGTTCGTCCAGCAGCATGAAGGTCGGGCGTGTCGCCAGCGAGCGGGCAATTTCGCAGCGCCGTCGCTCGCCACCCGAAAGCGCAATCGATGGCTGCTTGCGCAGATGCGTGATTGAAAACTCGTCAAGCAGGGCGTCGAGTTGGCGCTCGCGCTCCTTCTTGCTCGGCTCGACCACTTCCAGCACGGCGCGGATGTTGTTCTCGACCGAAAGGCCACGGAAAATCGAGGCTTCCTGCGGCAGATAGCCGATCCCCAGCCTGGCCCGGCGATACATCGGCGTGGTGGTGATGTCATAGCCGTCGAGTTCAATGCGGCCTGCATCGGGCTGGATCAGGCCGGTAATCATGTAAAAACACGTGGTCTTGCCCGCACCGTTCGGGCCGAGCAGACCCACAGCTTCCCCGCGGCGAACGCCAAGCGTGACACCGCGCACAACCTGGCGACCCTTGAAGCCTTTTTGCAGGCCGGTAACGGCAAGGACGCCTTCACGGCCCTTTCGCTGGCGACCTGCCATTGCCGCGGTGTTTGATGCAGACGAAGGGCCTTGTGTCGATGATTGCTTGTTCACCGCCTTGGTGCGCGAAACGGCAGGATTGGCCGTTGTCTGGCCACCATCGGGCTGACCCTTGCCCGGCTGCTTCCTGGTTATGTCGGCCTTGGTTCCGCTTGAATTGCGCAGTGAATTTGCCACGGAAGTCGCGACAAGCCGCAGCGACATGGCCGTTTCACCAAGCCAATTGCGCATTTTACTGGCAACAACCGCGGTTGCGGCCTTGCGCGCCGGTTTTGCAGGCGTCTTGCCAGAGGGGTTGCGTCCTGCCGGGTCCAAGGGCTGATAAACCTCTCCGCTCACTGCTGGCCTGCAGATTTAGGGGTAAAAAGCATCTTGACGCGACCGGAGCCGGTGTCGGGGCAGCTTTTCATCTTTGCAAAATTCGTGGCCAGGTTGAAATCCAGTTCGCAGCCTTTTACGACATTTTTGCCCTGGCTCAATACGACATTTCCACTCAGTATCGCATGGTTCTCCTGCATGCGTACCACGGCCTTGTCGGCTGTCACCACCTGATCGGCGGATGTGAGGCGCACTTTGCCTGGCGCATCGATCTGCCTGATGCCGCCAGCAAGCCCCTTGGCCGAGCCTCCGCTCCTCATGAAGCTGATATTCAGTCTTGCAGTCGTCAGGACGCTGGTTCCCTGCTCGACCCTGACATTGCCCGAGAGCACCGCGGTCTG
>JAGRLM010000446.1 GCA_020441795.1 Nitratireductor sp. | reverse complement strand
TCGGCATTGTCGAGAATATGAGCTATTTTCAATGCCCTCATTGCGGCACGCGGTCGGATATTTTCGGCCATGGCGGTGCTCGCCACGAAGCCGAGCGCATTGGCGTGCCTTTCCTCGGCGAAGTGCCGCTCACACTAGACATCCGGGTCAAATCGGATGAGGGAACGCCGATTGTGGTATCCGACCCCGAAAGCGATCATGCGAAAATCTATCGCGAAATCGCGCGCAAGGTATGGGAGCGCGTCGGTGAGGAAAAGGCAATGGGCGCTGGCCCGGCGATTGTCTTCGAATAGGTGGATCGGGATATGCCAGGCAAGCCGGAATTTCTGACAACACGGGAAATGGCCGACCTGCTGCGCGTCAAGGAACGTAAGATTTATGATCTTGCGGGAGAGGGCGGAATTCCCTGCCGCAGGATTACCGGCAAACTGCTTTTCCCTCGCCTCGAGATCGAGGCATGGCTGCGCGGCGACGCAGCCGAGGGAGCGCCGCATTCAGTCACCCAAATCCTGCCCAATGTGATTGCCGGAAGCCATGATCCGCTGGTCGACTGGGCTATAAGGGAGTCGGGCTGTGGCCTTGCCACGCTGTTTGACGGTTCACTTGATGGACTGGAAAAACTGGCGGCGGGTCACGCGATGGCAGCCGGTATGCATGTGTTCGAACCGGATGGCGATGCGCCTGACTGGAACCGGGCTCATGTTTCGGAAACTCTGGCTGGCCAGAATTTCGTGCTGATGGAGTTTGCCCGCCGCGAGCAGGGGCTTGTGCTGTCGAGGGATGTGGCAGCCGACATTCGAACCCTGGCCGACCTGTCGGGTCGCAGACTGGTGTGCCGCCAGTCAAGCGCAGGGTCCCAACTCTTGCTGGAATCCCTGCTGGCGGCAGAAGGTATTGATCTTGCCGACATCCGCTGCCTTCCTGAACCGGTTCGCACGGAAACCGAAATAGCCGCAATGGTTGCGAGCGGCGCTGCCGATGCAGGGCCGGGTCTGCGCAGCGTGGCCGAGCAATTCGGATTGCCCTTCTTGCCAACCCTGTCAGAGCGCTTCGATCTGGTGGTGGACCGGCGGCACTATTTCGAGCCGCCGTTCCAAAAATTGCTGGCTTTCATGCGCTCAAGCGCCTTTGCCACAAAGGCCGCCGCGTTGCCAGGCTATGACATAACGGGACTTGGCAACATACATTGGAACGCATGAACCGCGCCATCATCTTACGAGTGGGTAGCGTTGGGAAAGAACAACTGCTTGCCGCCAATCTTGTATTCGGCAATTGCCGTCTGCCCTTCGGTTGACAACAACCAGTCGATGAACGCTTGGCCGTCAGCCTGCTTCACTGCGGGGCACTTCGCCGGATTGACCAGCATCACGCCATACTGGTTGAACATGTCCTTGTCGCCTTCGACCGCGATATCATAATCACCCTTGTTGGCAAAGGAGAGCCAGGTGGCGCGGTCTGTCAGCGCATAAGCGCCCATGCCTACAGCGGTATTGAGCGTTGCGCCCATGCCGGAGCCGGTCTCGCGATACCACGAGCCGCTGTCTGCCTTGGGATCGATCCCTGCAGCCTTCCACAATTTCAGTTCCGCCTTGTGCGTGCCGGAATCATCGCCCCGTGATGCGAATGGAGCAGCTTTTTCCCTGATCGCTGCCAGCGATGCCTTGACGTCATTGGAACCCTTGATGCCAGCAGGGTCTGCCGATGGTCCAACGATGACGAAATCATTGTACATCAGATCATCCCGCTTCACGCCGTAGCCTTCCGCCACGAATTTTTCCTCAGCTGGCTTCGCATGAACAAGCAGGACATCGCCATCGCAATTCTGCGCATTCTTGATTGCCTGTCCGGTGCCGACCGCTACAACGCGAACTTCAATGCCTGTCTTCTCCTTGAAAATCGGCAACAGATAGTCATAAAGGCCGGAATTCTGTGTGGATGTCGTGGACTGAACGGTGATGAAACGGTCTTCCGCCTGCACCGAAGTGGCGATGAGTGCCAGCAATCCTGCAAGAACAATTCTCGAAAAATATATTTTCATGGTCTTTCCTTTCGTTGGGTGTTCGAGCGCTTAAAGCACCAGTTCGCCAGCCAGATAGGCTTGCGCGGGTGTCGACTGGGGATGGGTGAAGAATCCATGGG
>JAGRLM010000445.1:3107-3277 GCA_020441795.1 Nitratireductor sp. | reverse complement strand
GGCATGGACCTTGCCAGTTTCAACGACATCGCAAAGCTGACCACGCATGAAGCCGGTCGCGCCGCCTATGCCATGCGCAAGTTGATCCTCAAACTGCAGGACACGTTCAATGCGCTCGAAAATGCGCGCTTTCCAGTCATTGCCGCGATCCATGGCGCTTGCGTGGGTGC
>JAGRLM010000445.1:0-3063 GCA_020441795.1 Nitratireductor sp. | reverse complement strand
TCCATCGAGGAAATCAACATAGGCATGGCCGCCGATGTCGGCACATTGCAAAGGCTGCCGAAACTGATGGCGCCCGGAATCGTCAAGGAACTTGCCTATACGGGTCGACGCTTCACCGCGCGCGAGGCGGCGGGCTGGGGATTTGTCAATTCGGTGCATGCCGATAGGGAGGCAGTCCTTGCTGCTGCGGTGGAACTGGCAAAAACCATTGCCATTAAGTCGCCTTTGGCCATTGCCGGGATCAAGAAGGCGGTTGACTATGCGCGTGACCATTCTGTCAGTGATAGTCTGGAACATATCGCTGCGTGGAATGCCGGCATGCTGCGACCCGAGGACATGATGAAGGCAATTCAGTCAAAGATGGCCAGACAGGAAGCGCAATTTGCCGACCTGATGGCGGGTTGAGCGGATGATTTCATGAAATCGCTGATAAAGCTGTTATTTGCTGTTGTACTGTTGGGGTCTGCCCAGATCTCGCATGCTGCCAGTTTTGATTGCGCCAAGGCAAAATCACGAACCGAAAAGATCATTTGCCTGGACAAGAATTTGTCAGCGCTGGACTCGCAACTCGGCTTGTTGGTGAAAAAATCGAGATCACGTGCCGAAACACTGGAATGGACCGGTGACAGCCCTGCCTCGACTCCCAAAGCATGGCTTGCAAGCTGGCTTGAAAATGAATGGAAATGGCGGGAGAAAAACTGCGAGGATGCCGTTTGCCTGCATCTTTGGTTCGCGAAGCAAGTCGCGTTGCATCACTGGCTTTCCGAAGCCGATGATGCTTTTGGCGACACAGGAATGATTGATGTAATCCAACTGCGTGATGGCTCTACTTACATAAGTTATGAAATGTCCACGCATGTGCGCAACATACGCTATTTGGTGAATTCTGCGGTGCCGGATATTCTGCCTGATGGAGATATTTCCATAATCTCCGAAGAGCCACTCTCATTCCGGTTCGAATGGCAAAAGTCCTATTTCAAGGAAGGTGGTGCATTCTGGTACGACACCTTGAGGGATTCGAATCTCGCGATAACAGGCATCTTCCTTGATCCCGACAGTACCGGGAACAAGTGCTGGAGCAAGCAGGCATTCCTGGACGCAACGAACTTTGAAAGCAGCTCTCTGGATAAGGTCGGCGGCGAAGACATATGCCCTCGTCGATGATGATTGCCAAACCGGAAACAGAATTCGCTGAGCTTGCGGTGGGGTGACTTCAAACGAGTTTCAGGGTTCGAAACCAGGAGCGGCCATTTCAAAGCCGGAAAATTCGAAGCCAGGTGCCACTGTGCAACTGACGAGTGTCCAGTCGCCGAGACTTCTTGCGGCCTGCCATGCCATGGCGGGCACCACCCATTGCGGGCGCTCTGCAGTGGCGAGATCTACACCCAGAATGCGTGTATACCTGGCGCCGTCGGCTTCGGCAATCCGCAACTCGAGGGGCGCACCGGCATGATAAAGCCAGACTTCGCTCGCATCGACGCGATGCCAATGGGAGCTTTCACCTGACTTCAGGAGATAATAGATCGCGGTGCTCGCTGCCCTGCCATTCACCAAGAGCGGATCGCGATAGGTTTCGGCGAAGTGACCACCTTCGGGATGCGGTTGAAGGCCCAGGGTGGCAATGATCTCGTCAGCGGTCATGGCAGCAGGATTACGGTCTGACGTGTCAAACCAGCTTGCCAGCGATACCACCATATTTCCGGTCTGCCAGAACTGCCACCGCAATGGCCGGATCGCGATCCTGCAACTGACCGAATGCAAACGCCACCAGAACCGAGAAAACGCTCTCAGCGAATATCACCGCAAGGAAAATTGCCATGGCGGCTGCGACATGCAGGCCCCATGTCAGGCCGAGCAGATGCGTGACTGAAATCGCCAGCCAAAGGCACATAGCCAGCAATGCCGCGCCGATCAATCCATGGACCGGGCTGCGATATTGATCGCTTTCGCAATCGGCAATCGAAGCACCGGCGAGCATTACAGCGGTAACGGAAAGCAGAAAGACTGCGGCAATCGTCATTGAGACGGATGGAGCTGCGATCATGGCGATGACGCCAAAGCCCGCAAACATGGCAATCTGCCATTCGGTCGCGCGGCTGCTGCGCGCATTGGCTGCGCCATGAACCAGAATGTCTTGCTGAAAATTTGCCATCATCCACCTGAACACGTTGTTTCAGGTGCAGTTTTGTCCTTTCCCCATAAAGACAGCGTTAACGCAGGGGAAAGGATTGGCGGATGGTAAATCCGCAGTTAACCGGAAAAGTGCGCATCACTGCCTTGGTCCGCGTCCTGTAACCGCCTTTGCAGTCTTGCCTTCTGTACTGTCATAGCGAAGCAGGGCACGGAAAGCGCTGAGCGTCGTGTCGGGATTGCGACCATCAGCCAGCGAATAGATGTGCTCGTAATACCAACCAAGAGAACCCCATGCGTTGAGATCACGCAGGAAGGAAATCGGCGAACGCGGACCCAGAAGGCCGTTGCCGATCACCAGATCCTCATCACGGCTGATCAGGCACTCAAGCTTGCCCGCGAAGATCTTGTTCGGCGCTTCCGGGTCAAGGACCAGCGGCCTGCCAAGGCCAATCAGGTCGACACTGTCTTCGCTGACCGCACGCTGCATGGCAGCTACAGTACGGAAGCCGCCTGTGACCATGACCGGCACAGATACCCTGGCGCGCAGCTTGGGGACAAAATCGAGGAAATAGGCCTCGCGCTTCATGGTGCTTTCGCGCTTGTTGGCGGCAAGCGGATCCTTCCGGTTGAAGTCGATCATGCGCGGCTGTTCGTAATTTCCCCCGGATACTTCAATGAAATCAATGCCCTCGTCTTCCAGCCATTTCGCGACCTGGACGCTGTCCTCGTCGTTGAAGCCGCCGCGTTGAAAGTCTGCGGAGTTGAGTTTCACCGCGATGATGAAGCGTTTTGCTACCTTGGCCCGGGTGCGGCGAACGCATTCCAGCAGGAAGCGGGCGCGGTTTTCCAGGCTGCCACCCCATTGATCGTCACGCTTGTTGGAAAGCGGGGAAAGGAACTGCGAGATCAGATAGCCGTGGGCTGCATGAA
>JAGRLM010000444.1 GCA_020441795.1 Nitratireductor sp. | reverse complement strand
GCGTGCCCGCATCGCTGACCAGCGCAATCCTGGCACCTGCCTGCAACTGCTCCAATATCTTTGCGCCCGCCTTGTCGGCATTGTGTTCGTGATAGGCAATCATGCGGGTGTCAATCGCGTAACGCTGCAGAAGTTTCGCTGTCACCCTTGTGTCTTCACAGGCAACCAGGTCCGCAGAGGACAGGGTCTCCAGCGCGCGGATGGTGATATCGCCGAGATTGCCAATGGGCGTGGCAACGACATAAAGCCCGGCCGCCAGCTCGCGGCGTGGAAAGCCTTGTCCTGCAATCATGAAACCGGTCAAATCGCATCCCCTTGCCAATCGCCCAGTCCGGATTTCGGCTGGCGCGTCTTTTTGCCGTATTTGCTGGCTAGGGCCTTGACCCCGACCATAAACGGTCGCCGCATCCACTTTCATCCATGGCGTGATGTTGTTATGAACCAAACGGGCAATTCATCGTTAACAAATCTTTGACAAGAATTGCAAAGGGCGGATATGAGGTTGCTTACGTTAGGGAAACGACCATGTTTCCTGATTGGTGGGCAAAATTTCCTGGTGGCATGGCAGAATTCGGGTGCGGGAATTCGGGCGAGCCGCGGGAAAAACGGTATTATCGGAATGGAATTGGAATGATGAACGGGGCAATGAGGGGCGGGGCAATGGCAGGCCTGACAGCAGTAACCTGCAACAGCTGGAGCCTGCGAGGCTTGAAACTGGCCGGTTTGAGCGCATTGCTGGCGCTCGCTGCTTGCCAGTCTTCGGGCCTGGGCATAGAAGGCAACAAGCTTGAAGCCCAGAATACTGCTCCGGTCCTGGCGCCAAATCCCGCGGGTGAGGTCTTTGGCCAGGGTCAGGTGCGCATCGCATTGCTGATCCCCAAGTCAGCGCCGGGCAATGGTGCCACTGTCGCCAACGAGATCCGCAATGGAGCGCTGCTTGCCATGCAGGATTTCGGCAAGAGCACCATCCAGATCGTGATCAAGGACACTGCCGGACAGGCAGCAAGTGCTCAGTCGGCGGCCAATGAGGCCGTGCTTGAAGGGGCAACTGCGATCCTTGGCCCGGTATTTTCGTCCAATGTGAGCGCTGCATCCGCTGTCACGCTTCCGGCGGGACGGACGATGTTCGCCTATTCGACCGACACCAATGTTGCGCGGCGCGGCGTTTATCTGCTGTCGTTCATTCCGCAGGATGACACGGCACGGGCTATCACCTATTCGATATCGCAAGGCAAGCGCTCCATTCTGGCTTTTCTGCCCAACAATGCCGAAGGTGCGATACGCGAGAATGTTCTTCGCCAGGTTGCCGGATCAAATGGCGCCAATGTGCAGGTCATCAAATATGATCGTAGCGGCCCGTCGATCGAGGCCGCAGTCAAGCAGTCGGCAACGCTGGTGGAGACGGTTGATTCGATCTACATCCCGGAGGGTGGCGAAATACCCAATGTCATTATCCAGACGGCAAGGCGCTTCGGCATCAAGACCGTAGGCAAGACGATCATTGGTTCGGGTACGTGGGAATCGGTAAAGATCAGCGATCCGCAGCTTGACGGAGCCATTTATCCGGGACGCGACACCTCGAATTTCGAATCCTTCGCAACCCGCTACCAGACAGCCTATGGCAGCAAGCCCAGCGTTTGGGCTGCGTTGGGTTATGATTCCGTGACACTGGCAACCGATCTGACACAGAGGCTCGGTCCGGTTGAAGGGTTCAAGGCGCAAAATGTTGAAAATTCACGTGGTTTTGCCGGTATCAACGGGATTTTCCGGTTGCGGGAGAATGGCACGGCAGAGCGCGGCCTCGCGATCTACCAGGTGCGCAATGGCGCAGCGCAGGTTATCTCGCCTGCACCGACCAGTTTCTCGCGCAACGCAAGCTAGCATGACTTTCAGGCCGCAAGATCGGCGACGATTGCATCTAGCACCAGGAAGCCTGCAGGCGTGACCTTGAGGCGGCTGTTGCCGGCCGTCTCGACAAGACCTTCCGCCTGCAGGAATGCAAGGCGTGCGGGATCGCACTGCCTGCCCGCCTTTTCCTCGTAGCGGGCAAGATCCATTCCTTCTGCGAGGCGCAGTCCCATCAACAGCATTTCGTCGCCCTCTTCATTGGGCAGCAATTGCTCGAAACTTGCCATGCCGTGGCCGTCAACCATGGTTTCCTGCCACCATTTTTCCGGATTGCGATGGGTGGCTGTTGCCCATTTGGCACCATCAATGGTCAGGCGCCCATGTGCGCCGGGGCCTATTCCCGCATAGTCCTGATAGCGCCAATAGACGAGATTGTGCCGACATTCGGCACCGGGGGCGGCGTGATTCGAGACCTCATAGGCAGGAAGGCCAGCGCGCGTGGTCTCCTCGCGGGTGATCTCGTAGAGGTCAGCCGCGCGGTCCTGGTCGGGAATGGTCAGCTTGCCGCGCGCCTGCAGATCGAAAAACGGCGTGCCCGGCTCGATGGTAAGCTGGTAGAGCGAAAGGTGGTCGGCTGAAAGCGCAATCGCCCTTGCCAGTTCCTTTCGCCAGTCGTCAGGCTGCTGGCCCGGCCTTGCATAGATCAGATCGAAAGACAGGCGGGGGAAGATTTCACGTGCCAGGGAGATTGCCTCCAAGGCCTCGTCGGCATTGTGCAAACGCCCCAGAAACCGCAATTGCTGATCATCCAGCGATTGCACCCCCAGCGAAACGCGGTTCACTCCAGCAGCGCGGTAACCGCGAAACCGGTCTGCCTCGACACTGGACGGATTGGCCTCGAGCGTGATTTCGGCATCGGCTGCCACGGTCCAGTGGCTGGCGATCGCATCAAGGATGCGCGCGACGGTTTCCGGCTGCATCAGCGAAGGCGTTCCGCCACCGAAAAAGATGCTGGTTACAGTTCGTCCCGGCGACAATTCGGCCATATGTGCCAGTTCGCGCAAATGCGCCTCGACAAAGACCTGCTGGTCGACGGGATTGTGCCGGACATGGCTGTTGAAATCGCAATAAGGGCATTTGGCCGCGCAAAACGGCCAATGGACATAGACACCAAAGCCCTGTCTTGTGTTCTCATCCATGGCAGCGGATCACTTTTCCAGGCAGGCGGTTGCAAAAAGGGCAAAGGCGCGGGCGCGATGCGACAGGCCCAGATCGCCACGTCCGGCTTCCCAGCCATGTTTTTCGGTGGCTTCCATTTCGCCAAAGGTACGGTCATATCCGTCGGGAAGAAACACAGGATCATAGCCGAAGCCACTGGTACCACGCGGCGGCCAGACCAGCACGCCCTCGACCTCGCCGCGAAAATATTCGGCATGTCCGTCCGGCCATGCAAGGCAAAGCACTGCCACGAAGCGCGCCTTGCGATCCTCGGGGCTATTTGCATTCCACGCCTGGAGCTGCGCTTCGACCTTCTGCATCGCCATCATGAAATCGCGGCCGGAGCCGTCTGGCTTCTCGGCCCAGTCAGCGGTGTAGACGCCAGGCGCTCCGCCCAATGCATCAACGCAAAGGCCTGAATCATCCGACAAGGCAGGCAGGCCCGTTGCCTTTGCCGCTGAAAAAGCCTTGGTATAGGCATTCGCCTCGAAGGTGTCGCCATTCTCCTCCGGCTCCGGCAAGCCAAGTTCGCCAGCAGACTTTGCCTCAAGCCCGTATGGGCCGATGAGATCGGCGATCTCGGCCACCTTGCCCTTGTTGTGGGTGGCAACAATCAGGGTTTTGCCTTCGAGTTTGCGAATTGCCATGGTCACACGGCCAGGTTCTGAAGATCCACCAATTGGGCGATGCCCTTGCGGGCAAGTGCCATCAATTCACCGAACTGAGCTTCGCTGAACGGTTCACCCTCGGCGGTTCCCTGGATTTCCACGATGCCGCCCTTGCCGGTCAGAACGAAATTGGCATCGGTCTCGGCGGTCGAATCTTCGGCATAATCAAGGTCAAGCACTGCCACGCCCTGATGGATGCCGCAGGAAATCGCTGCAACATTGTCCTTGAGCACTGCATCGGTGACCATGCCGCGCATTTTCATCCAGCCGATGCATTCCTTGAGCGCGACAAATCCGCCGGTAATGGCGGCGGTGCGGGTGCCGCCATCGGCCTGGATGAC
>JAGRLM010000443.1 GCA_020441795.1 Nitratireductor sp. | reverse complement strand
ATCGTATCGCGTGGCGACGCTGCCGATGGCATGTATTTCATCGCCAGCGGGGAGGTGGAGGTGGAAATCCCCGACAATCCGGTGCGCCTGTCGGAAGGCGATTTCTTCGGGGAGATCGCACTCATCACCCATGAGGCAAGGCGTACCGCAACCGTGGTCGCAACCCGGCCAACCGACCTCCTGGTATTATCCGCACCCGACTTTCGCCGCCTGATGGCACAAAGCCCGGATCTCGACCACGCCGTGCGTGAAACCGCCGCGCAGCGCATGGACGAACGCAAATCGGGCAATTGATCCACACTTTTCTCTTGACGCTTCAACCGCGGCGTCGGAACCTTCGCGAAGGGGCTTATCCGGTTGCAGGCTGCATCCGGCAATTGGGAGATTTTCACGATGATCAGGAAACTGCTGATTGGTGCAACCTTCTTGACCGCGCTGGCCGGTCAGGCGCTTGCGGATGAGGTTGCCCGCGTCGAGGTGAATGGCCGGATGGTCATCCTCAACGACGACAATAGCTGGGAATTTGCCAGCGACACGGGTGCCACAAGGCCGTCCAACTGTACCGAGATAAAGTCAACCGTGGTGCCGGTCTCTGTTTGCCTTGATCCCGACAAGTGGACACTTGCCAATCTGAACGGAGCAGAGGAGCACGGCTTTCGTCACAAGGAACATGACCTGTATTTCCTGATGATCACTGAAAAGACCGTGATTGAAAAACCTGCGTTGAAAAAGGCGGCGATCACCAATGCGCAAAGTGCTGCCGGCCTCAACAAGGTGAATATCCTGAAGGACGATTCAGCATCCGTTGGCGGCTATCCCTTCGGCCATATCATCTACAACACACTGGTTGATGGCATCGATATCACCTACGACAATTACTATACCAGTTTCCCTGACCAGGGTTCGCTGCAACTGGTGATCTTCACGGGTGCCAAGGAGTTCGATGCCGCAGCGCCGGTGATTTCCGAGGTGATTGCAGGGATGAACGTCAATCAATAACCACCTCAAATAAAAAAAACGGGGCCGCGAGGGCCCCGTTTCGCAGATTGAATTCCGTAACGCCTAGCGCTTCGAGAACTGGAACGAACGACGGGCTTTCGCCTTGCCGTACTTCTTGCGTTCTACCACGCGGCTGTCGCGGGTCAAGAAGCCGCCACTCTTGAGCACGCCGCGCAACGCCGGCTCATAATAGGTCAGCGCCTTGGAAATGCCGTGGCGAACAGCACCGGCCTGGCCGGAGAGGCCGCCGCCGACAACCGTGGCAATGACATCATACTGGCCAACGCGGTTTGCCGCAACGATTGGCTGGTTGAGCACCATCTGCAGGACCGGGCGTGCGAAATAGACCGGATATTCCTTGCCATTGACGGTAATCTTGCCGGTGCCGGGCTTCACCCAGACGCGGGCAATCGCGTTCTTGCGCTTGCCGGTCGCATAGGCGCGGCCTTGGGCGTCGAGTTTCTGGACATGCACTGGCGCTTCTTCAACTGCCGGTGCTGAGGAGAGGGCTTCAAGCGATTCGAGGCCTGACATGATTACACGCTCCTCTTGTTTTTCGGGCTCATCGCAGCAATGTCGAGAATTTCGGGCTGCTGCGCTTCATGGGGATGTTCTGCACCTGCATAGACGCGCAGGTTCTTCAACTGGCGGCGACCCAGCGGGCCTTCCGGGATCATGCGCTGAACGGCTTTCTGGA
>JAGRLM010000442.1 GCA_020441795.1 Nitratireductor sp. | reverse complement strand
AGCATGATTGCCGAGCGAACCGATGTCAAAGCATCATCCGGTGTCACCAATATGGCAGGCGGCGGGTTTCTGCCCATTCGTTCAAGGGCACCGATTACCTCGCCCAGCAGGGCCCTGCGCCCTTTCAGCGACGTCTTCACATCGCTCTGGCGCTGTTGGAGTTCGCCAAGGCGATCACCACTGCGAGAAATCCTGGTTTCGAGATCGCGCGCCCGTTTCGAGGTCTCGATCAGGTCCTTGTTGATGGTTTTGCGGTCTTTTTCAAGCCTGCCGATTTCGTCAGCCAGATCCTGCCGCTGCTTTTCCGTCAATTCGATCTGCTGGCGAACGGTTTCAAGTTCGCTCACGGTGGATGCCTGTTTCTGGTCAAGCTCCTGGGCGAAGGCAGGCAAGGTCGCCTGTGGAATATAGTGGAGGAGGAATAATGCGAGACTGCCCGCAGCCGCGCATCGCCGGATCGGTTCGAGCAAGACAGACTTTCTGGCTGTTGTCTGCGCCAAGGCGACCCTCACAGTTGTCTGGTCCTCTGGTTCGGACGAATTCTTCCAGCCTCGGCGTCACAGGTCGAACATCGTGCCTGCAATTGCGTTGGGTCGATTGCGGCCTGACCCTATCGGGCGAGGGTTAACCTTCGATTAACCTATCGGGTTTGTCACCAACCGGGTGGTTCAACCCTCGCGATGATATGGATGCCCGGTCCGGATGGACAGGGCTCTGTAAATCTGCTCCGCCAGCATGACCCTGGCAAGCTGGTGTGGCCAGGTCATCTTGCCCATCCGCAGCACCGCATTGGCGCGGGAAAGCAGTTCTGCGCCATGACCGTCAGGACCACCAATCATGAAGGCAAGTTCGCCGGTTCCGTTATCCAATGCATCCTGCACGATTCCGGCAAGACCAAGGCTGGTCTCATCCCTGCCGGTTTCATCCATTGCGATTATCCGGGCAGAGGCCGAAAGGGATCTAAGCAGCGCGCCGCTTTCGGCAAGGCAACGTGCCTCCATGTTGCGCTCACGCGATTCGGCGAATTCGCGGATATCGACCCCGGAAACGCCCAGTTGGCGACCGGTCCTGGCTGCACGATCCACATAGCGCGCCAGCAATTCGGATTCCGGGCCAGCTTTCATTCGCCCGATGGCGCAAATTACCAGACGCATGTTTCCTCCGGCGTTGTGGCCAGGCTGAATTCATGCCCTGCCTGCAGCAATGCCTGCCAGATCAGTCCCGATTCAGTTCAGGCCAGCTGGCGCAGGCGTTGTTTCCGGCACCTGCCACATCTTCTCGATATTGTAGAATTCACGCACTTCCGGGCGGAAAATGTGGACGATGACATCGCTGGCGTCGATCAGCACCCAGTCGCAGGCTGGCAGGCCATCAACACGAGCAGTGCCGTAGCCCTTGTCCTTCAACTCCCGCAGCAAGTGGTCTGCTATCGCACCAACATGGCGATGCGAGCGACCGGAGACCACAACCATATAGTCCGCGATCGGCGACTTTCCCTTGATGTCAATGGTAACCGGTTGTTCTGCCTTGGAATCATCCAGGCTGGTGATAACCGTATCGAGAAGCTCTTCCACCGAATGTGCGACGGCAGAGGATGCTTTTTCGGCAGCTGCCTTTCGGGCGCTCCGTGCTTGTGTGAGTGTAGTCAGTGTTTCCCTCGTTCCAAATCAGGTTGATATGCGGGAAAACCCGCATGACGCAGGTGACATAAGCATCACCCGAAGCCAATTCTACAGCAGAATCAGCAAATGCAACAGTGGCCCGCATTTGTGACATTCGAGCTACGTTACATGGATCACCGACCAGGCTTTCTTGCCCGTCTGATAGCGGTGGATGAAAGCGAATTGCGTGGTCCGTGCACAAAAGCCCAGGCCGGAGGGCGCATGTCGGCGATCCGTCCGGTATCCGCCTCGCGAATTCGATAGCGGGACAGTGCGAGCGCTGCGGGTGCAGAGCGAACCGACAGCGTCGAGCCGGGGCGGTCAATGACCAGAATGGGCATCATCGTGGCGATCCGGCGCCAGTTCTGCCAGCGATGAAAACCTGCAAGATTGTCCGCTCCCATGATCCAGACAAAGCGGATGCGCGGAAACCGCTTTACCAGAATTGCCAGCGTGTCGGCGGTATAGCGAATATTGAAACGCGCCTCGAAGGCGGTGATCTCGAAGGCAGGGTTTCGCGCAATTGCCGTGCATTGCTCAAGGCGGTCGGCCAAAGGTGCCAATTCGGAATGATCCTTGAGCGGATTGCCGGGGGTAACGATCCACCAAATGCGGTCAAGCCGGCCACGCAGCAGGGCAAGCTCGCTGACATGAACATGGCCTTCATGCGGCGGGTTGAAGGAGCCGCCGAAAAGCCCGATCGCCATGCCTGGCTCGCAATGGGGGAAACGCATATAATGCGCCAGGCGATCCGGTTTCATCAGCAAACCGTCATGGACGTGTCTGTCCCTTGCCGCGCACCAGATATTTGAAGCTCGTCAACTGTTCGACACCCACAGGGCCGCGCGCATGCATCTTGCCGGTTGCGATACCGATTTCGGCGCCCATCCCGAATTCGCCGCCATCCGCGAATTGCGTTGAGGCATTGTGCAGGAGAATGGCTGAATCAATCTCGTTGAAGAAGCGTGCCACGACATCGGCGTCCTCAGCAATCACCGCCTCGGTGTGATGGGAGGAATGCGCGTCCACATGGGCAATGGCTTCGCCAATTCCGTCAACAAGTTTCACGGATATCACGGGAGCCAGATATTCGGTGTCCCAATCCTCGTCGGTCGCCGGAATCGCTGCCGGAAAGGAGTTGCAGATTTCCGATGTCGCCCGGATCTCGCAACCGGCCTTTGCCAGCGCATCGAGAATGGGAGCCAGATGGGTTTTCGCGCAGGCCCGGTCGACCAGCAGGGTCTCGGCTGATCCGCAAATCCCGGTACGGCGCATCTTTGCGTTAAGGGTCACTGCGACGGCCATTTCCAGCTTTGCGCTCTTGTCGACATAGACATGGCAGATGCCTTCGAGATGGGCGAACACAGGAACGCGTGCTTCTTCCTGCACCCGGCCAACCAGGCCCTTGCCGCCGCGCGGCACAATCACATCCAGCGCGCCGCCCAGACCGGAAAGCATTTCACCGACCGCCGCGCGGTCCGTGGTTGGAACGATCTGGATTGCCGCTTCCGGCAAGCCGGCAGATTTGAGGCCGGCCACCATGCTGGCATGAATGGCACGCGAGGAATGCCACGAATCGGAACCGCCGCGCAGGATCACGGCATTGCCTGCCTTCAGGCAGAGTGCCCCGGCATCTGCCGTCACATTCGGGCGGCTTTCATAGATGACGCCGATCACCCCCAGCGGGGTGCGCACACGCTCGATGTCAAGCCCGTTGGCGGGGGTCCAGGCTGCCATGACCTCGCCAACAGGATCCTTGAGTGATGCAATATCGCGAATGCCCTGCGCCATTGCCGCAATGCGCTTTTCGTTCAGCTTGAGGCGGTCGAGCATGGCGGCCGAAAGCCCGGCTTTTTCCGCGCTTGCCAGATCCAGCCGGTTGGCCTCCAAAATGGTTGAAGTATTTTCAGTAAGGCTGTCAGCCATGGCAATGAGTGCAGCGTCTTTCACCCCTGTTGGCGCGATGGCAAGATCACGCGCTGCAGCGCGGGCATGATGCCCGATTTCCATCATCACCGAATGAATATCATCGGCAGAGATCGCCCGGCTGTTTTCAAGCATGGCCTTCGACTTTCTCTCTTGCTCCCGAGGCAAAAACCACAAGGTCGTCGCGATGTATCATTTCGCTGCGCCCGTCATAGCCCAGTATTTCCGTGATCCGGCCTGATTTGCAACCGGCAATGCGTGCGGCATCACTTGCGTCATAGGCAACTATCCCCCTGCCAATTGCAGTGCCGGAAGTATCGCATACGGAAACGATGTCGCCGCGGGAAAAATTGCCCTCGACGCGCACGACCCCTGCGGGCAGGAGGCTTTTTCCGGAGTTGAGGGCCTTGAGCGCGCCGTCATCAACGGCAACAGTGCCGGTTTCACCCAACTGCCCGGATATCCAGCGCTTGCGGGCCGTGACCGGATTGCCCGAAGGCTTGAACCAGGTTGAAGCTTCGCCCGCTGCTATTGCCGAAACCGGATTGAGCTTCTTGCCGGATGCTATGATCATCGCGGTTCCCGACGCAGTGGCGATCTTGCCGGCCTCGATCTTGGTAATCATCCCGCCGCGTGACAATTCGGTTCCGGCAGCGCCCGCCATCGCCTCGATCTCAGGCGTGATTGCCTCGACATGCGCTATAAAACGCGCGTCCGGATTCTGGGCCGGTGGTGCTGAGTAAAGGCCATCGATATCGGAAAGGAGAATCAGCAGTTCCGATCCGGTCATGGTAGCGACGCGGGCGGCGAGGCGATCATTGTCGCCATAGCGGATTTCCGTGGTTGCGACCGTATCGTTTTCGTTGATTACGGGAACGGCGCCGAGTTTCAACAACGTGTTGATGGTTGCGCGGGCATTGAGATAGCGGCGGCGCTCTTCGGTGTCCCCAAGGGTGACGAGAATCTGGCCGGACGTAATGGCGTGGTTGCCAAGGGCCTGAGACCATGCGCGGGCCAGGGCGATCTGCCCGCAGGCTGCGGCGGCCTGGCTTTCCTCCAGTTTCAGCGCCCGTGGCGGCAAGCCCAGAATGGAGCGGCCGAGCGCTATGGCACCGGAAGAAACCACCAGCACTTCGTTGCCATTGGTTCGCAATGTCGCAATGTCATCCGCGACAGAAGCCAGCCAGTCGGATTTGAGACCATGCTGGCGGTCCACCAACAGGGCTGAACCTATCTTGATGACAATACGGCGATATTTTGCCAATCGCTTCAAAGGGGCCTCCAGCGCGCATCTTCTTCTTCCGGCTCGCTTTCAGCGCGGTCAATGGTGATCTTTTCCATCAGTGCACGCAATGCCGTTTCCACACCCTCACGGGTGACGGATGAGAGCGCGAGCGGTGTATGGCCGCAGGCGCGTTTCAGGGATGCGAGCTTTTTCTTGCGCTCTTCCGGGCTGAGCGTATCAACCTTGGAGAGTGCGACGATCTCGGGCTTGTCGGCAAGGTCATGACCATAGGCCGATACTTCCGCACGCACCGTCTTGTAGGCCTTGGCGACGTTTTCCTCGGTCGCGGAAACCAGATGCAGAAGAACCCTTGTCCGCTCGACATGGCCGAGAAAACGGTCGCCGATGCCGATGCCTTCATGAGCGCCTTCGATCAGGCCGGGAATGTCTGCGATGACAAATTCACGGTTGTCGATGCGCGCGACACCAAGATTGGGATGCAATGTCGTAAAGGGATAGTCGGCGATTTTCGGCTTTGCGGCGCTGACACTTGCCAGAAAGGTTGACTTGCCCGCATTGGGTTGGCCCAGCAGCCCGGCATCGGCAATCAGCTTGAGGCGCAGCCAAAGGATGCGCTCGATACCTTGTTGACCGGGATTGGCGTGGCGCGGAGCCTGGTTTGTGGAACTCTTGAACTGGGCATTGCCAAAGCCGCCATTGCCACCCTTGGCCAAAAGGTAGCGCTGCCCGATTTCGGTAAGGTCAGCGATCAGGGTTTCGTTGTCTTCCTCATAAATCTGGGTGCCCTCGGGAACCTTCAATATGACATCTGCACCCTTGGCGCCGTGGCGGTTGCGCCCCATGCCGTGAATGCCGGTCTTGGCCTTGAAATGCTGCTGGTAGCGGTAGTCGATCAGCGTATTGAGTCCGCCGACTACCTCGACCCAGACGTCGCCGCCCTTGCCGCCATCGC
>JAGRLM010000441.1 GCA_020441795.1 Nitratireductor sp. | reverse complement strand
CGGTCCACTGCAATTGCCAGGTTCTCGTCAATGACGTGGAGATATTGCGTCCAGTTGTCGATGTGATGAAGTTCGCTGGCACCATCCGAAATTCCGCGCAGACCGATGAGTGGCACATCGTGGATCATTGCAGCGCGCAGCACGGCGAAAGTCTCCATATCGACCATGTCCGCATCAATGCCATCATATCCGGCACCGGAAACAATATTGGCACCGGTTGAGAGCGACGCCTGCGGGACATCAGGAATCCGAAACGGCAATGGCAGGGTAGCAGGCAAATCGAGAAACGGCGTCAGCCCTTTTTCAAAACCGAGTGCCGAGGCATCCATGTCGCGATAGCCGACCGAAACGGCCTGATAGACCGTGGTCTGTTCGAGGCTGCGTGATCCGGCAGAGCCAAGGCATACCACCAGGGATGGCAGGGAACCGGCGGATTTCAATTCAGCCAGGCATCCAGCTGCAACGATACCTGCCTCGACCGGGCCGACGCCGGTGAATAGCGGATCAAAGCGGGATTGCAATTGCGGGCCATATTCGGCCCTGGCTGCCATCAAGAAAAGGATCGAGCCCCATGGCGTTTCAACGAGTTTCAAAGCGCTTCCCCTGAATGGTCAATTCTCGTGCACCTTGCCGGTTTTGCGGCTATGTTGCCGCATGGCAAGCAATCAACCATGGAGACGATGATGGCAACGGGAAGAATGGCCGCGCTAGCAGTTTTTTGCCTGTTTGCCGGAACGGATATGGCATTGGCGGTGTGCGAGGTCGAATTCTACAATCACAATGGCTCACAGATGCGGGCCGAGCGATGCGGGCCGGAACTCAGCATATACTATGACCGCCCGCGCTCGGGCATTGCCCAGCAAGGCGTTGCTCCAGGGACGCTGTTTTTCAACGGCTTCATTTCCAGCGATGGCCAGAACCAGTTGATTGCAGGCACTGCAAGGGTATTCAAGCGCGGCTGCCAGCCGGCAGAGTTCAGCGTCGAAGGCTATTATGTCGGCAATGGCGGAGCGGGCGGTGAGCCGATCCATCTGGAAGGTCAGGCACCTTCGCGCAAGTCGGGTTGCGCAACCAGCGGATGGCGCACAGAGGTGCTGGATTTCAACTGAATCAGCGTCGCGGCTTTTCAGGCCTTTTCAGGCTCGGCATGCTTGCCAATACTGGTATTGACCAGTTTTTGAACGAGATTGCGGTTGAAGCCCGATTCCAGCGCCTGGCGCACTTCGATATTGCGTGCCAGATGGTTGCGAAGCATCTCGCGATCAAAGCACAGATACCGCATGGGCGTGACCGTGGTGACGGTCGCAGTTGCTTCCTTGCCGGTCAGATAACTCATTTCGCCCAGAAAATCGTTTGGCCCGACCATGCCGACGACGCGGCCATCGCGCTCCACGCGCGCGCTGCCATTGACGACGAAATACAGTCCCGCCGGCACCGTATCCTGATGGATCAGCACCATGCCGTCGGCTACCTCGGTCCACGCTCCCAGTTTCATCAGTTTGCGAATATGAGCACGCTCCAGGCCATGCAGCACTGTCTCGATGAACATATGCTCATCCTTGGAAAACTTGCCGAGGCGGTTTTCGACAAACAGGATGACAAGCTGGACCAGGTTGACGAGGGTAAACAGGCATTCCCAGAAGAAGCTGACCGAGTCACCCAGGGTGACGTAATAGATTGCCGAAAACACGCCAGCCGAAATCGCCAACAGGCGCAGCCAATGCATCCTGCGCATCAACATCGAGCCGATCAGCAGGATATAGGAAATGTGGCCCGGTATGTTAGCCGGGTCAAAAAAGGCATCAAAAAATGCCTGCATTGAACCACCTGTTGTTGGCGTTACGGGTTGGAGCGTTGAAACCCTGCAATGAAGAAACCGTCAGTGCCGGTTTTCAACGGTGAAAGCGCCACCATAGAGTTTGCAATCTTCGTGAAATGTGCATTTTCGCACATTTCCCCTAGGGAAGCGGCAATCGGCAGGGGTTGAAATTCGGGGTTGCCTTCACGAAACGCCTCGGCACGAAGTGTGTTCTCGGTCGCAAACATCGAGCAGGTCACATAGACTAGCCGTCCCCCGGGTCGAACGTAGCGCGCCGCCTGTGCTAGAACCTGATCCTGTTCGGCTACCCGCTCGGCCAGATTATCTGCGCTCAATCGCCACTTCGCATCCGGTCTGCGCCGCCAGGTTCCCGACCCCGTGCAGGGAGCATCAACGAGGACGCAATCCATCCTGCCTTCGAGTGCCGAATGGTCAGCGCCTGGAACCAGTACCTGGGCATTGCGCACGCCAGCCCGCTTGATACGCTCGTGAATGGGCGCCAGACGGTTGCGGTCCGTGTCATGGGCATGGATCTGGCCGCGATTGTCCATCATGGCAGCCATGGCAAGCGTCTTGCCACCACCGCCAGCACAATAGTCCATCACCTGCTCGCCCGGTTTTGCCTGGGAAAGGAGAGCGGCGAGTTGGCTTCCCTCGTCCTGTATCTCGAACCAGCCCTTCTGGTATCCGGCTTCTGCCTGAACATTTGGCAGGCGCGAATCGCGCTTGCCCGCTGCAAT
>JAGRLM010000440.1 GCA_020441795.1 Nitratireductor sp. | reverse complement strand
AGCACGCGCTGGATGACGAACATCACATCCGGGCGACCGGCGTCATATTCGTCGAAGACGAGCGCGATATTGTGTTGATAGGCCCAGGGCAGGATACCATCGCGAAATTCGGTGATCTGCATGCCGTCCTTGACGACAATGGCGTCCTTGCCGACCAGATCGATACGCGAAACATGGCTGTCGAGGTTGATACGCACGCATGGCCAGTTGAGGCGGGCAGCGACCTGTTCAATGTGGGTCGATTTGCCCGTGCCATGATAGCCGGAAACCATGACGCGGCGGTTGTGGGCAAAGCCGGCCAGAATGGCCAGCGTCGTGTCGCGGTCAAAGAGGTAATCGGAATCGATTTCGGGAACATGTTCGCTGCCTTCGGAATAGGCAGGGACCATCAGGTCAGAATCGATATTGAACATCTTCCGGACGGAAACTTTCGTGTCCGGCATATTGTCTGTCATTCCCATTCCTCCGGTGATGCGGCGAGGCCGCAAAGGATCAGTGTTTTTCCAAGGTCAGTCCGGGTGGCAAGGTGCCAGCCTCAGCAATAACCGGCCTGCTTGAGAACCTTGTAAGCCTGGATGATCTGGCGCAATCGGTCTTCTGTGCTGCGGTCGCCCCCATTTGCATCGGGATGGTGCCGTTTGACAAGCGCCTTGTAACGCGAACTGATCTCCTGCGGCGTTGCCGTATGCGCCAGACCAAGGTCGTCCAACGCCTTTTTTTCCAGTGTCTTGACGCGGCGCACCCGGTCGGCGGGCTGGGCAGGCGTTCTTCCGCGGGCAGCAATTCGCGCCTTGATACGGGCAGACGCAGCGCCCACGGGGTCCACGCCGCTGATTGGCGCATCACCACTGCCCCATTTGTTGACACCCATTGTCCAGGTCGGGCGATGACCTGTCAGCGCATCCTTCTGGAAGCGGGCAACCGAATCGTCATCAAGGCCTGAAAAATAATTGTAGGTCTTGTTGTATTCACGAACGTGATCAAAGCAGAAAGAGAGGTAGCGCCCCTCGTGCTGGCGGCCCATGGGTGCCTTGTGCGTGGCTGGCTGGGTGCAGCCATCCCACTGACAAGCCTTCTCCGTCGGCTCGGCCTTGCGGCCGCCCTTCTTCTTGATCCGGATGTTGTCGAAGTATTTGGAATTGAAGTCCATCACCAGATTATGGTCCTTACCGGGTTCACGAACAAGAATTGACATTTCGCCATTGCCTCCGCAAAAGGACAGGTTGGAAGCACGGCAAATCACTTTGCAGCAGAAGCGCATGTTTGCCCAAACAAGTGTTAACAGGGATGAAAAATGGCATTTTCGCAGTCACTGACAGAAAAATTGCACAATGCCTTCGCCCCCGAACGCCTCGAAGTCATCAATGAAAGCCACCTGCATGCCGGGCATCAGGAAAAATTTGATGGCTCTGGCGAGACCCATTTGCGAATCAGGATCGTCGCCGAGGCGTTTCGTGGCATGAGCCGGTTGCAGCGGCACCGGGCAATCAATGCCCTTGCAGATGCCGAAATGGCTGCAGGGCTGCATGCATTGGCAATCGAGGCAGCAGCACCCGGAGAAGCGAATATCCGCTAATTGTTCGGCCGGCTGTCCGTGTTGAAGATCAGGCCACGCCTGGTCCGAGATTGCGGATACGCAACTGGGTAACGCGGTTCTTTTCGCGTTTCATGACGACAAACCGCTTTCCATAGAAAGTGAAGGCCTGTTTTTCCTCCGGTATCATCTGCGCCGCATGAATGACAAGCCCTGCAACAGTGGTTGCTTCATCATCGGGAAGCTCCCAATCCAGCGCACGGTTGAGGTCACGGATGGGAACAGCTCCGTCGACGATGACCGATCCGTCAGCCTGCGTCTGAACGCCGCGGACCTCGATATCGTGCTCATCGGCAATTTCACCGACGATTTCCTCAAGAATGTCTTCGAGCGTAACCAGTCCCTTGACCTCGCCGTATTCGTCAACCACCAGCGCGATATGGGCCTTTCTGCGAAGGAAGGCATTCAGCTGGTCCTTGACCGTCGTGCTTTCAGGCACGAACCACGGCTTGGCGGCAATCTTCATGATGTCGAAGCGGCTGAGGTCCTCGTTTGACCCCATGAAACGCAAGACATCCTTGGCATGAACAATGCCGACGATGTTTTCCGATTCGCCCTTCCAGACGGGAATCCTCGTGTATGGGCTTTCAAGAATCTGGCGGACAATCTGGTCCGGCCCATCCTCGCAATTTATGGAAACCATCTTGGTGCGATGGATCATGATGTCCGACACATCCAGTTCATGCAGGTCGAGAATGCCGCCAAGCCGGTAACGGTCATCCTTGAAGACCGAACCGTCGCGGTGGAGCACTTCGACAGCGCCGCGAATTTCGTCATGGGCCGACAGCATTGACTGGCGCGCATCGAGGCGGATGCCAAATGCCCTGAGGATCTCGCGCACCATGCGCGTTGTCACCCAGGCGAATGGCGATAGCAGCCAAACAACGAAAGTGACCGGCCGGGCCACCAGAAGGGAAACCTTGTCCGCTGAGGATATTGCCCAGGATTTGGGGGTGACCTCGGCAAAGATCACCACCGTCACGGTCATGATAATGGTCGCATAGACGATGCCGGACTGGCCGAACAATTGAAGGAACAGGCTGGTTGCCAGCGAGGATGCCAGGATGTTGACGAGGTTGTTGCCGATCAGCAGGGCGCCAATGAGACGGTCCCTGCGATCGATCAACCGGTTGACCAGGCCAGCATTCTTGTCCCCGTTTTTCTCCATCGAATGCATGCGGGCGCGTGACGCAGCCGTAAGCGCCGTCTCGGAGCCGGAGAAAAAGGCCGAGAGAACGATCAGGAACGCGATGATTCCGAGGAGGAGCCAGGTGTGCGTGGTCATTTCAACGTTTTTTCCTCAAGGAAGGACATGACTTTTTCAGGCGAAACATCGTCCGCAATATAGGACTGCCCCAGACCTTTTGTAAGGATGAAGGTCAACCTGCCGCGACTGACTTTCTTGTCCTGGGCGATGAACTTCATCAGCGTGGCGGCATCGAGCGGATTTCCCGGGATTTCACTGACCGATACGGGTAGCCCGACAGCGCGCAAATGATCGCGGACGCGTATCACGCTGTCAGCATCGCAAAGGTTCATGTGATTGGAGAATTCATGGGCAAGGGTCATGCCGATGGAAACGCCCTCGCCATGTACCAGTCGCGCGCTGTCATAGCCGGTAGCGCCTTCCAGCGCATGGCCGAAAGTATGCCCCAGGTTCAGCAATGCGCGCATGCCGGTCTCGGTTTCGTCGGCAGCGACCACCTCTGCCTTGGCGCGGCAGCTTGTTGCCACCGCTTCGCCAAGCTCGTTGCCGAAACCGAAAATTCCTTCGCGTCCTGCTTCAAGCCAGTCGAAGAATTCGGGCTTGTTGATCAAGCCGTATTTCACGACCTCGGCATAGCCCGCACGAAATTCCCTTGCTGGCAGTGTCCTGAGTACATTGGTATCGGCAATCACCATGACTGGCTGGTGAAATGCGCCAACCAGATTCTTGCCCCGTTGCGTATTGATCCCGGTCTTGCCGCCAACGGAAGAATCGACCTGTGCCAGAAGGCTGGTTGGTATCTGGACGAAATCCATGCCACGCCTGACAATGGATGCAGCAAATCCGGCGAGGTCGCCAACGACGCCGCCGCCAAAGGCAATGACCAGGTCCCGCCTTTCGAGCTTTGCCCCGATAATGGCGTCCACCACCGTTTCCAGCATGGCGAAGGATTTCGAGGCTTCACCGGCCGGTATCACGATCGTGGAATGCTCGATGCCGGCTTGCGAAAGGGATTTGCGAAGCGCATCGCCATGGGCGGCATCGACATTAACGTCAGTGACAATGGCGCAACGGGCTGCGGGCCGCAATACAGCAATGCGTTCGCCGGCTGTTTCCAGCAGGGCGCTGCCGATGAATATCGGATAGCTTCGCGATCCGAGTTCCACATTCACCGTGATCGTCATTCCTGTATTTCCTCCTGAGGTGAGGCGGGATGATTTGGCAGCCACGCCTCAAGGCTGCGCAACACGCTTTCGGTTGTCATTTTTTTCGAGAGTCTGGATGATTCGACATGCAAGTCGGACAATTCGTAAAATGGTGTCCGCTTATGCAGCAGATCGGCGAGGGTGGCTCTTGGATCTGCCGTTTGCAACAAGGGTCGGGTGCCTGGCCGACGCATGAC
>JAGRLM010000439.1 GCA_020441795.1 Nitratireductor sp. | reverse complement strand
ATTGCCCATGATCCGGATGGCAAGTTCGACCTTGATGCGCTCAAGGCGAGGGCCGCAAAATGGGCAGGACTTGAAGGGGCGGATCTGGCGATCGAGGTTACCAGCGGCCAGATGTCCCAATGGAATGAAACCCCTTGGGTGTGGAACGAAGGCTATGGCGAGCGCAGGGACGAAGCCTTTCACATTGTGGCGCTCGATTACGGCATCAAGCGCAACATCCTTCGCCTGGTCGCCGGCCTGGGAGGCAGACTGACCGTTCTTCCCGCTACTGCAACCGCGCAGGAAGTCCTCGATCACAAGCCGGATGGCGTCTTCCTTTCAAATGGCCCGGGCGATCCCGCAGCAACCGGCGACGCCTATGCCATTGAAACCATCCGTGGTGTTCTCAAGAGCGATGTCCCCGTCTTCGGCATCTGCCTCGGTCACCAGATGCTGGCACTGGCGCTTGGTGCGAAGACGATGAAAATGCACCAGGGCCATCATGGCGCGAACCACCCGGTCATGGATCACACGACCGGCAAGGTCGAGATCGTTTCGATGAATCACGGCTTCGCAGTGGATGCAGAGAGCTTGCCCGCAGGTGTAAGCCAGACCCATGTCTCGTTGTTTGACGGCTCGAATTGCGGTCTCGCTGTCGAAGGAAAACCGGTCTTTTCAGTGCAGCATCACCCGGAAGCCTCGCCCGGCCCGCAAGACAGCCATTACCTTTTTGTGCGTTTTGCCAACCTGATTCGTGAAAAAAAGGGGCTTCCAGCACTGTCTGAACGCTAAAACAGGCGAAAAAATGCAGAGATGTGGCTTTTCGGACATGGTTACCGATTTGTTAAGGTGCTAGTTTGGAATCGGGGCGGTCCTCGGACCAACAGGATTCATACCATGTTCAGGGCTACAAAATTGTCGTGCAGCGTTGCGCTGGCATTGATCTCTTTTTGCGCGCCGACCACACAAGCATCTGCAGCGGATCTGGTTGATGCACCGGCTGCGGCACCGGGTTACAACTGGTCGGGACTGTATCTTGGCATTGGCGGCGGCGCAGGCGCTGGCGTTTACCAGATCGAGGTTCCTCCGCTTGGCGGTCTCGACTTCAATGGCATCGGTGCCGAAGGCGTTTTTGGTGAACTGACCATCGGCTATGATTATATGCTCACCCAACGGATGTTGGTCGGTGTCTACGCCGACTATCGCTTTGGCAACATTGCGACCACGCTTGATATCGGCGCCCCGCTTGGCTTCAATGCGGATGTGACACTGGATCATGGCTATGACATCCTCGCGCGTCTTGGTTATCTTGTGACACCATCTACGCTTGCCTATGTCCTGGGCGGATACAGCCACCAGCATTTTGATCTTTCAACCAGTATCGGCTTTGGTCTGGACTGGGATTCAGACGGCTACGTGGTTGGCGCCGGCATGGAAACCGTTCTGGCAGGCAATTGGTCGCTGAAGGGCGAATATCGCTACACCGAATATTCGGATGAGGACTTCGGGCTCACCGGCTTGCTGGATGTAACCGCCTCGACCCATACTTTCCACGCAGCGCTGAATTACCGGCTGGGCGGCGGCCCCAGCCCGGTTGCTGGCTACACGCCGGTCGCATATGACTATACCGGCCTGAAGATCG
>JAGRLM010000438.1 GCA_020441795.1 Nitratireductor sp. | reverse complement strand
AGGAACTGCTTGCCTACAAGGAAAATGATCCGGCAATCCAGATCATCGCCCATCCCGAATGTCCGCCTTCGGTGGTCGCGGTCGCAGACTATACCGGTTCGACCGCCGGGATGATCGAATATGCCAAGACGCGCAAGTCTGGTGCCAAGGTGCTTCTTGTCACCGAATGCTCGATGGCCTCCAATATCGAGAAGGAGGCAAAGGGTGTCGAGTTCATCAAGCCCTGCAATCTTTGCCCGCACATGAAGCGCATCACCCTGCCGAAAATCCTCGAAAGCCTTGTCTACATGCGCGAAGAAGTACTGGTCGATCCGCTGATGGCCGCCAAGGCGCGCCAGGCGGTCGAGCGCATGGTGAATTTGAAAGCAAACTGATGTCATCCAACCAACCTGATCTGTTCCCGCCGCAGTCATGGACCGGCATTGACGATGTGGTCATAGTCGGTGGCGGGCTCGCCGGCCTTTTCTGCGCGCTCAAACTCGCGCCGAGGCCGGTCACGGTGCTGGCCGCTGCCCCCATCGGCAAGGGTGCTTCCTCGGCATGGGCGCAAGCCGGTATTGCGGCCGCCGTATCGGAAGGCGACACCATCGAAAAACACCTTGCCGACACGCTTGCGGCAGGTGCCGGTATCGTCGACGAGAAGATCGCGCGCCTGATGGTCTCCGAAGCAGCTGCCCGGGTTCATGACCTGCTCGAATTTGGCGTGCCGTTCGACCGTGACCTTGAGGGGCGGCTGCAAACTTCACGTGAGGCTGCGCATTCCGAGCATCGGGTTGTGCGGGTCAAGGGTGACATGGCCGGTCGCGCCATCATGGAGGCGCTGGTTGCTGCGGTTCGCAAGACGCCGTCAATCCGCCTTATGGAAGGCTATGTAGCGGAAGAACTGGTAACGGCAGGCCGTTTCGTTTCCGGCATCATAGCCCGGCCCGATGGAGGCAAGTCGCCGCGCCGCATCCAGTTTCCGGCACGTGCCGTTGTCATGGCAGCGGGTGGCATTGGCCATCTCTACGAGATCACCACCAATCCGGCAGAGGCGCGCGGCGGCGGCTGTGGCATGGCGGCACGCGCTGGCGCTGTGATTGCCGACCCCGAGTTCGTGCAATTCCATCCCACGGCGATCAATGTCGGCAAGGACCCTGCGCCACTGGCGACGGAAGCGCTGCGCGGCGAGGGCTGCACATTGCTCAACAGCGCCGGCGAACGCTTCATGCTGAAGGTGGATCCAGCAGCCGAACTCGCGCCGCGTGACATTGTTGCCCGCGGGATTTTCCGCGAAGTCATGGCGGGCAGGGGCGCGTTCCTTGATTGCCGCACCGCTGTCGGCAGTCATTTCGCTGACGAGTTCCCGACTGTCTTCGGTTATTGCCAGGAAGCAGGCATTGACCCGGCGAAGGACCTGATCCCCGTTGTTCCGGCAGCGCATTACCACATGGGCGGCATTCTGACGGATGCCGATGGCCGTTCATCGCTGGACGGATTGTGGGCTTGCGGCGAGGTCACCTCAACGGGTGCGCATGGTGCCAACCGGCTTGCTTCCAATTCTCTGCTGGAAGCAGTGGTGTTTTCCGGCCGCATTGCCAATGACATTAGCGGTCTGATGCCAAATCCCAAGACCAATCCATGGATTGACCGCTCCGGTGAACGCGAGGAAGTGGAAGGCACGGTTGATACCGCTGCCATGACCAGGCTGCGGCATGTGATGAGCACCAAGGTTGGCGTCATCCGCAACGGCAAGGGAATGCGCGAGGCGCTGGCAGAAATCGATCTGCTGGAAAGCAGGAACCGCTCACCGCGCTTTGCCAACACGCTGGCAACGGCACGGCTGGTGGCAGCGGCCGGGCTCAAGCGCGAGGAAAGCCGTGGCGGGCATTTCCGCGATGACTTCCCGAACGAGCGCGAAGAGTGGAAACACCGCACTTTCATGACGCTGGATGAGGCGCGTGAAATCAGTGCCGAGGCAACTGGCCGCGAGGTCGCGTAATGACAGGCGCGGGAAAACCGTATCCGGCGCATCTTTCACCGATCCTGATCGAGGAAGCTGTTCGCGCTGCATTGCTCGAAGACCTGGGCCGGGCTGGCGACATCACGTCGAATGCCACGATTGCGCCCGATGCCACCGCCAAGGCGGTTCTGGCAACCCGCGAGGTTGGCGTCTTGTGCGGCATGGAACTGGCACAAGCAGCATTCCGTGCGATTGATCCTGGCGTCAAATTCGTGATGAAGAATGCCGATGGGGATCGCATCAAGTCAGGCCGCAAGGTTGCACAGATTTCCGGCAATGCGCGCGCAATTCTGGCGGCGGAGCGTGTTGCGCTCAACTATCTGATGCGCATGTCCGGCATAGCCAGCTATACCGCGCGTTTTCAGGACCTGATCGCGCATACGCAGGCGAAGGTTTGCGACACCCGCAAGACCATTCCCGGCCATCGCGCCTTTGACAAATATGCCGTCAAATGCGGCGGCGGCTCCAATCACCGCTTCGGCCTTGATGATGCAATCCTGATCAAGGACAACCACATCGCGGTCTGTGGCGGTGTTGGCGAGGCGATTACCCGCGCCCGCAACTGGGCAGGCCACCTGGTCAAGGTGGAGGTGGAAGTCGATACGCTGGAGCAATTCCGCGAAGCACTGAAGGCTTCGCCCGATGTCGTGCTGCTCGACAATATGGGGCCGGAAATGCTGGCCGAAGCGGTCGCGATCAACCGTGCGCATGGCGGAACGGCGAAGCTCGAAGCCTCCGGCAATGTGCGTTTCGAAACAATCAAGGCGATTGCCGAGACGGGTGTCGACTATATCTCAACCTCGAAAATCACGATGGCCGCCCCGACCCTCGATCTCGGCCTTGATATCGTGATCGGATAGCGGGCATTGATCAGTGTGGATGATCATGGTGACCGGTTTTGCCATGATCGTGGCCATGGCTCGATATTGCGCCAAGGTCTTCACCAGTGGAATATTCCTGCCAGGCCTGACCCAGGATCAGCTGCGATGACCGCAGGAAAAGCCCTGCCATGATGATTGCCACGGCAAGATCGGGCCATGCCGAATGGCTGAGCCATACGGCAATTCCGGCCCCCATCACCGCCACGTTGCCGATTGCGTCATTGCGCGAGCAGAGCCAAACCGATCGCACATTCGCATCGCCATCCTTGTAACGCATCAACAAGACAACGCTCGCAAGATTGGCGGCAAGGGCAAGCAGGCCGATCGCCCCCATGATTTCCGCTTTAGGCAGACCAAGAACGAAGATCTGGTAAAGAGTTGAGCCGAATACCCAAAGCCCCATGGCAAGCAGCGAGAAGCCCTTCAGCAGTGCCGCGCCAGAACGGACTTTCAGGCTCATGCCAATGACGGCAAGGCTCAATCCATAGGTCAGCGAATCGCCAAGGAAGTCGAGCGCGTCGGCTTGTAGCGCCTGCGATCCGGCAAGCCGTCCTGCCAGCAATTCCACCACGAACATGGATGCATTGATGATGATCACAGCCCACAAGATTCGCTTGTAGGTGCGGTCCATGCCATCAAAGGTGGGGTTGCCGGAGCATCCGCAAGCGGCATCTTCCGTGTCGCAAGAGGAGGCGTTTGCGGGATTTTCTTCCATGGGTATTGATCCTTGCCTGTGTGATGGCAACGGTTATAATCCCTCTAGTCACTAGAGGTTCAAGGGCCGTTTTCATGTTTTCCATTGGTGAGTTATCACGGCGCTGTGGCGTCAAGGTGCCGACCATCCGCTATTACGAGCAGATGGGATTGCTGGAGGTCGAGGACCGCTCTGCGGGAAACCAGCGGCGGTATTCGATGGATGGCCTGAACTGCCTGTCCTTCATTCGCCATTCCCGCGATCTCGGGTTTTCCATCGAGGATATCCGGCAACTGCTGGAACTCAGCCGTCATCGCGAGAAGCCATGCGATGATGCCC
>JAGRLM010000437.1 GCA_020441795.1 Nitratireductor sp. | reverse complement strand
ACGACCTGACCCAGACGACCTTCGGTATTTCGCGCGACGACGCCTCGTCCTTCCTCACTGCCTATGAGGCCAAGGGCATCATCAAGAATGATCCATTCGTGTCGCTGGATCTGGCAGGTGTTGGCGAACTGGTGCGCATGGCTGCTGACAAGGGCAAGGCAACAAGGCCCGGCATCAAGCTCGGCATTTGCGGCGAGCATGGCGGCGATCCCGCTTCAATCACCTTCTGCGAGAGCGTAGGCCTTGATTACGTGTCTTGCTCGCCATTCCGCGTGCCGATTGCGCGTCTTTCTGCAGCCCAGGCCGCGATCAACGCCAAGGCGTGAACCGCCTTTTCAGTGAAACTCGACCATGATTGCGCCAACTGCAATCATGGCGATGATCCCCAGCCGTCTTGCATCGATCTTCTCGCGAAAGATCAGGACGCCAATGCCGGTGGCGAAGATGATCGAGGTTTCACGCAAGGCTGCCGCCTCGCCAACCTTGCCAAGCCTGGTTGCAAGCATCACTGCGCCAAAGCTCAGAAATGCGATGAGCGCTCCGAAAATACCCCGCGCGGCAAGTTCACCAAGCCCGGGCCTTACTGTCAGCTTGCGCCAGCGTGCATAGGCGATGAAGGGAAATCCGAAGCCGCCAATAAAGAAAAACCAGGCGAGGAACGTAAAGGGATTGCCCGCAACGCGGATGCCATGCGCATCAACCGTGGTATAGACGGCGATCATCACACCGGTTGCCAGCGCGACCAGAATTGCTGACTGCAAGCCGTGTGCGGAAATGCCTTGCTTCTGCTTTTCGCGGATATTGACGAGCGCCAGTGAGACGATTGATCCCGAAAGCAGCAACAGTCCGAACCACTGGCTCGGTTCCAGAAATTCGCCAAAGGCCACCATCGCAAAGCAGGCCGTGATCAGCGGGCCGGTTCCGCGGGCAATCGGATAAACGACCGTGAAGGCTCCCAGATGAAAGGACTGCGATTGCAGCCATTCATAGAGAAGGTGGATGAAATAGACGGCAATAAGGATGCGGAAGAGTTCCGGCGTTGGCCAGGGCACAACAAACAGCGCAAAGGGTGCTGCCATCAGCGAATAGGAGACGTTGATTGCACCGCGATTGACAAAGGGATCAATGCCGCCCTTGTTGATGGCGCCGAAAATGGCATGCGCCAGCGCCGAAAGCAGCGCCAGGGCAACCGACAGCAATTCACCGGCCGGCGTTCCCGCAAGCGCTACGATCTGCTCGCCCATCTTGTTCAGGCTTCAAGCAGGTTTTCGTGATGCGCCCAGGCAAGGGCATCCTTGAGGCCAAGTTCCAGCCGGTCGAACAATGTATCGAGTTCGTCTTCGGTAATGATCATCGGCGGGCAAAGCGCAATCGAATCGCCAATGGCGCGCAAGATCAGTCCATGTTCCTGGATCATCCGGACAACGGTTGGCCCCACTGCTTTCTTGGGATCAAAGGGCTTGCGGGTCTGTTTCGAGGACACCATTTCCAAGGCCCCCACAAGGCCACAGCTTCGGGTTTCACCCACCATTGGATGGTCGCCAAGCGCCTTGAGACGCCGCTCGAATTGCGGGATCAGCGAACGCACATGCTCCAGAATGTTTCGGCGCTGGTAGATCTCGATCGCCTTGACGCCGAGCGCACAGCCAAGCGGATGGCCGCCATAGGTATAGCCATGGCCGAATGTCCCCAGCTTTGCCGATTGCGCCTCGAACGCATCCATCATCTTTTGCGGCACCATGACCGCTCCAAGCGGAGCATAGGCACTGGTCAACTGCTTCGCGGCCGAAATCGTGTCGGGTTCCACATTGAGCGTGGTCGAGCCCCACCAGTTGCCGGTGCGGCAAAACCCGGTGATTACCTCATCGGCAATCATCAGGATGTCATGCTGGCGCAAGATCGGGCGGATCGCCTCGAAATAACCCTTTGGCGGCAGGATCACCCCACCTGCACCCATCACCGGTTCGGCAATGAAGGCAGCAATGGTTTCCGGTCCCTCGCGCTCGATCATGGCTTCAAGTGAGGCAACGAGACGGGCCAGGAATTCTTCCTCGCTCTCGCCTTCCTTGCCAAACCTGTAATAATGCGGACAGTCGGTATGCAACACCCGATCAACCGGAAGATCGAAATCCATATGGTTGTATGGCAATCCGGTCAGCGATGCTGCCATCACCGTCACGCCATGATAGGCCTTCACCCGTGAAATGATCTTCTTCTTGTTGGGGCGTCCGAGTGCATTGTTGTAATACCAGGCAAGCTTGACCTGGGTATCATTCGCCTCAGAACCTGACGACGTATAAAACACATGGCTGATGGGAACCGGCGCAATTTCCTTCAGCTTTTCCGCGAGTTCAACGGCAGGTTCGGTCGTGCGCCCGGTGAACAGGTGGTAATAGGGCAATTTGTCCAACTGCTCCTTGGCCGCTTCCACCATTTCCTTGTCGCCAAAGCCAAGCCCGGCGCACCACAGACCTGACATCCCCTCGATATAGTCGCGCCCATGCGCATCGAATACATGCACGCC
>JAGRLM010000004.1 GCA_020441795.1 Nitratireductor sp. | reverse complement strand
AGAAGAAACTCGCTGAGACTGAGCGAGCGGAGGACAAGGCTTCCCTCGTGCAGGAAGTCGTCGACGCAGAAAATGTCGCGAGCGTCGTTTCGCGCTGGACCGGCATTCCCGTCGACAAGATGCTTGAAGGCGAGAAAGATAAACTGCTGCGCATGGAAGATGAACTTGCCAAGCGGGTTGTCGGGCAGGGTGAGGCGGTTCAAGCCGTCGCGCGTGCCGTGCGCCGTGCAAGGGCCGGTTTGCAGGATCCCAACAGGCCGATGGGTTCGTTCATGTTCCTGGGACCCACGGGCGTTGGCAAGACCGAGTTGACCAAGGCGCTTGCAAGTTACTTGTTCGATGATGACAGCGCCATGGTCCGGCTCGACATGTCGGAATATATGGAGAAGCACTCCGTATCGCGTCTGATTGGCGCGCCTCCCGGCTATGTCGGTTATGACGAAGGTGGGGCGCTGACCGAGGCGGTTCGGCGCAGGCCCTACCAGGTCGTGCTCTTCGACGAGATCGAAAAGGCGCATCCCGATGTCTTCAACGTATTGTTGCAGGTGCTTGATGATGGCCGTTTGACCGATGGGCAGGGCCGTACCGTCGACTTCCGCAACACGCTGATCATCATGACGTCGAACCTGGGTTCGGAATATCTGGTGAATCTGGGTGAGAATGAAGATGTCGGCTCGGTGCGTGAGCAGGTCATGACAGTGGTTCGGGCGAATTTCCGTCCGGAATTTCTCAACCGCGTTGATGAGGTGATCCTGTTCCACCGCCTCAAGCGCTCGGACATGGCGAGCATTGTCGCGATCCAGATCGGGCGCCTTGAAGCCCTTCTTGCCGACAGGCGAATCACCTTGCAACTGGGTGAGGATGCGATCGAATGGCTGGCCAACAAGGGCTATGATCCGGCCTATGGGGCACGCCCCCTGAAGCGGGTGATCCAGTCTGCGCTGCAAGACCCTCTGGCGGAGAAGATCCTTGCCGGCGAAGTGCATGACGGGATGACCGTCAAGGTAGGCGCCGGTTCCGACCGGTTGGTCTTTGCAACCTCGGTGGCAAAGCCTGAAAGCGTGGCGGCCTGATTCAGGGCTTGTGGCGGGCGGAGGTGATCTTTTGGCTCCGCCCGCCATCCATACCTGCCCAAGGGCGAGGGAAGCAATTCAGATACTCACGGTCATCGTCCAGCCGGATTGCATAACGGATATCAAACGCCCATGCCGGTCGAAAGGCCCTGCCTGCATCAGTTCTGCGCGAGCTTTTCTTCCTCGTTGTTCACAAGGGCGTCGATGCGCTCGCGTTCCAGGTTGAAGGCTGTCAATTCCTCGCCCTTGAGCGCCTTTCCCTGCGGAAGACGAATGCGCATCGGGTCCACCTTGGTGCCATTGACCGTTACCTCGTAATGGCAGTGCGGGCCTGTTGAGAGGCCAGTGGAACCCACATAGCCAATGATCTGCCCCTGCCGGACCTGGGCGCCGGGAACGACGTTGTCGGCAATTCGGCTTTGATGCGAATAGGAGGTCTCATAGCCGTTGGCGTGGCGGATCACGGTCTGCTTGCCATAGCCGGACGACCAGCCTGCTTTCTCCACTGTGCCATTGCCGGCGGCCAGAATCGGCGTGCCGCGCGGTGCAGCCCAGTCCACGCCCCAGTGCATCTTGCGGAATTTCAGGACGGGGTGCCATCTTGCGCCGAAGGGCGAAGCAAACCGGGCATTGGGCACTACCTGGCGCAGCAGGAATTTCTTCGAGCTCTTGCCGGATTCGTCGTAATAGTCGACGCGGCCCGTCTTGGTGTCTCTGAAGCGGTAATATTTGCGGGTTACATTGCCAAGCTTGATGGCGGCATACAGTATCTCGGAATCGTCTGTCGGTTTCTTTTGTTCATCTTCAAGGGAAACGAACAGCTGCAACTCATCGGTGGGTGAAATCGTCGTGTTGAAATCGACGTCGAAAGCCAGAATCCGGATAAGCTGGCGGGTCAATCCCGCACCCAGTCCCTCCGAAAGCGCTGTCCGGTAGATTGCATCATAGGCGGTCGGCAGACGTCCGGACTGGATGAGCGGCCGCGCAGGTGTGCTTGCACTGATTTGCGGAATGGGGTCCGGCTCGGTTGCATAGACATAATTGCCATTGTCCGATTTCGCGATCGAAACAAGGTGGGTTGCATTGCGATAGACGCTGAGGCGAATCGCTTTGCGGGATGTTTCCTCGGTTGCTCCCTTCGGCAATTCGAAAGCGATTCGCAGCCGGTCTTCCGGTTCGAATTGATCCGCCCCCAGATCTGCTTCCAGGACCTTTTCGAGCGTGGCAGCCTCCTGCTCATCCAACCCCTCTGCGTCGAGGATCGTGGAGACGCGGGCCTTTGCCCGGACGCGCACAACACGCTCCTCATAGCGGATGCCGGGATAGTCGGCGGGGCTGTATTTCCCTATCCGGGTAACGTTTTCTGCAGTGATCGTGACGCCCGAGGGATTGAGGAAGCCCGTATCCTGAAGCGCGAAACGGTTCGGGTCGAAATAGGAAAATGCCGCCACGGAGGTTGCGCCCGTGTCGAGGCCGGGGGCTGCATTCCTGACGGCTTCCTCGATGTCGCTCGTGCGTTGCCGCGGCGCGCGGTTGATGCGCTGGTCAGTCTGGTCAAAATCGGCAGTTTCGATGGCAACCTCCGATTCGACATCAGCACCGTAAATGAGGTCGCTCGACTTGGAAACGGTTACTGCCTGACCGGATTCGGCGAAGATGGCGAGCGGATCGAAGGCGGGATAGTTCAATTCACGCTTCGGAACGATGGCGAGCGGCGTGTTGACGTTGAGAAACGGGCGCACCTTGACGATATCGCGGTCGCCTTCCCGCGACACTGTCGAAACCATCATGACGGAAGTTTCGGATTCGGCGGCAACTTCTGTCACGCCAGGCCGGTCACCCAGCGCAACTGTTTCACGGATACCGGTTTGCGCCGTGTCCTTTTCGTAGGCCTGGGCCGGTTGTGCCAGTTGCTGGCGGCCTTCAAGTGCACCATAGAGCGCTCCACCCATCAGAAAGGCGGAGGTCAGCCCTGTAAGGATTGTGCCGCTAAGCCATCGAACGCTTACCCTGCGCCGGTCTGGGGTTCGCCGTCCCGAACTGTTGAGCGGCGGCAACTCCCCCAAAAACAGACCTTCTGTTGATGCGCTGTTCATTCCTGTTTCCAAATTCCCCGAAATTTCGACCGAAAGAAAAAATTTTTCGGAAAAAAATCTGTCAGATTTCGGCGCTGAACAACATCAACACCCTTGCCCGGGCAGTTCTAACCCCATCCGGAGTGGGAAAACAGGCCAAATATGGGGCAAAATTTTGTTCCCGTATTATATAAAGCCACCCGATCAGGGCTTGTTGCAAAAAGTTCATTTTTTATGATTTTCCTTGTTGACAGTTGGAAGGGCGGGGGCCTATATACCGCTCATCAACGAGGGCGGCGCGCCGCTGGCGACAACATCGCTCGCTCTTGTAACTCCAGAGAAATCGCACTAATGTGCATTTTTCGAAGGGCTGCCAGGCCCCAATCCTGCTTGCAGGAAGATGGTTGGCAGCACGTTACCGCGTCGCGGTACCGGTTCTTTGACAAGTGAATATGAAGAAAGAGAAACGTGGGTGGCGGAGTTCCTGCTGGACACG
>JAGRLM010000436.1:2084-7374 GCA_020441795.1 Nitratireductor sp. | reverse complement strand
TAGTGCAGTTCCATCTGGCCGAGGTCAATTGCCCTGCGCAACTCGCTTTCGAGCTGGCGTCGATCGCGGATGAGGTCTCCCAGTTCATCGCTGTAGAACGAATACCTGCCGCGACCACGCGATTTTGCATCATAGAGCGCCATGTCCGACGCCTTGAGCAATTGTGTATATTCAACGCCATTGTCAGGCGATTGCGCAATCCCGATACTGGCACCTGTGGCCAGCCGGTGCCCGTCAACATGCACTGGCTTGGATATTTCGTCGATCAGCAGGCTCGCAAGACCATCACACTCCTTGCGCAAAACCCGACCCGGGATAACGATAACGAACTCGTCGCCTCCAAAGCGGCAAACCATTGCCTTTTCGGGCATGTGCGAGCGGATACGCAATGCAACCGAGCACAACAGTTTGTCACCAACGGAATGCCCGAGCGTGTCGTTGACATCCTTGAAATTGTCGAGATCGACGAAGAGAAAGGTGCAGGGCAAAAGGCCATCCACACTGCCAAGAATGCGGTTCACCTCACCCATGAAGAAGCGCCGGTTGGGAAGATGTGTAAGCGGGTCAAAGCTGGCAAGCTTGCGGATCTCGTTTTCGGAATGCACGCGATCTGAAACATCTTCCAGAACCATGATCCCGCCATCCTCAGCCATCGGATTGAACTTGGCCTCGATCATTCTTCCGCCGTCGACGACAAACGAAAAACTGGTTTGTCGGCCCCGCGCAATGCAGGCTGAAATCATGTCGCGCAAATGCACCTTGCTGCTTCCGGCCTCTACCATTGCGGAAGTCTCCGGCAATTCCGAAACTGTCATGTCAAGAAGTTTGGTTTCGGGCGGCAGTCCGCAAAGTACCGCAAATCTGGAATTGACAACGACGAAGACATGATTGCGATCAAACATGGCCATGCCATGTGCCAGATTGTTGAGCGCGACATCGAAACGATCAGCTATCTGGCGGCTGCTCATCGCGTTGATCACAGCAGAAAACAGCACGTCTCGCAGATTTCGGGACATGAACCAAATGCTGAGAAACAACGGCAGCAGGAAAATTCCAAGCGTAAGGTGAAACGAGTCGGTGAAGAGCGCAACGCCCATGATCAGCGGCACACCGGCAAAAATCGTCTGGCTCAGCACCACTTTTTCGCTGGAAAAGTTCCGACCAATTATACCGACCAGATAGGAAATCGTGATCGATATGCTCATCAGATGAACGAAATCATCAGATGTCCTGGCGAAACCGGTCAGGCACCAGGCCCCAAGAACGCCAACATAAAGCGCTCCCAGCACGGCATACCGGTTTTCCCAATATCTGATTTCACTTTCGGGCAATGTATCCCGCGCTGCTCGCCAGAACAATATGCTGTCGATGATCCGCAACAGGCCGATGCCGCCCAAAGCGAACATGACGACCAGTTGCGCCCAGTCACCAGAGCGCCAGTACAGCACCATTGGTGCCAGAACAATTGTGATGATGCCGACCGCCAGCGTGCGCTGTTCACCATAGAGTGAGCGCACTACCGACTCATAAACCGGGTCAGGTAACTTGCCCGACCCCTCGGACCTGTAACTGTTTTTCGTTATCATTCGCCCCGTGTTCCCCATCGCCCAGAGAATCACCCCGAGAATGATAGTTGCGCATACAAGTTTTTTTTCCGTAAAGAGACCTGATTTCGGTAACTTAACCTTGGGTTGAACAATGGCGGAAACGCACCTGTTTTCGCCGTTTGACATACCGGTATTGGGTGTTTGCAGCAGGTTGCTACTGTGCCACAATTGGCTATTGCCACATTGGCAAAAGGCTGGAACCCAATCCGGGAGTGAGCATGGAAAATCTTTCGAACATTCCGCTTTTCGCAGATATGCCCAGGGAGTTGTCCGAGCGCTATGCGCGTACCTGCTTCTGGAAAGATTTTGCCCCGCACGAACTTGTCATCGATGTTGATGACGAAACAACGGATGTGCGCTTCGTGCTTTCCGGCAAGGTTCGCATCATCCACCGGATCGCGGTTGGCAAGGAAGTCATTCTGGGTGAGATGTCGGATGGCGAGTTCTTCGGTGAGATTGCCGCGATAGATGGCGCTACCCGCTCGGCCAATGTCACCGCACTGACCCGTTCGCGCATATGCATCATGCCGCAAAAGAGCTTTCTGGAAATCCTGAGGGAGGCTCCGGAAGTGAACCTGAAGGTATTGCGCATGTTCACCTCGCGCGTGCGCACCTTGAACATGCGCCTCGCCGAGCATTCCTTCCTGCAGGCCAAGCACCGGCTTTATTCCGAATTGCTGCGCCTGTCGCGCCCGCGGCCGGGCAACCCGCATCAGCGCTCGGTCAGCCCGCCGCCGATCCAGCGCGAACTGGCAGAACGCATCGGCACCCGGCGCGAAGTCGTATCGCGCGAATTGAACGCTCTGGAAAAGCAGGGGCACGTTGAAAAGACCAAGGGCGCGCTTGTTCTTGTCAATGTCAACGAATTGCAAAAGCGCATTTCGGAAGCCTGGGACGAATAGAATTCCCGTCAGGCAGCATCCACCTTCAACTCGCCTGAGCGGATCTGGTCTTCCTCGATCGATTCGAACAGTGCCCGGAAATTTCCCTCGCCAAAACCGTCATCGCCCTTGCGCTGAATGAATTCGAAGAAGATCGGCCCGATCACGGTCTTGGAGAAAATCTGCAACAGGATCCGTGTTTCGCCGCCGCCGACCACGCCCTCCCCGTCGATCAGTATGCCATGCTTCTTCAACCTGTCGATAGGCTCCTCATGGCCACTGACCCGTTCATGTGAACGCTCGTAATAGGTCTCCGGCGGTCCCGGCATGAACTGCAGACCATTGGCTGCGAGCTTGTCGGTTGCATCGTAAATGGCATCGGTTCCAACGGCAATATGCTGGATTCCCTCGCCATTATACTTGCGCAGATAGCTCTCGATCTGGCTCTTGTCATCAGTGGATTCGTTGATCGGGATACGGATTTTCCCGCATGGCGACGTGATGGCGCGCGATACCAGGCCAGTCAGCTTGCCCTCGATGTCAAAGAAATGAATCTGCCTGAAATTGAACAATTCCCGATAGAAAGCCCACCATTTGTCCATATTCCCGCGAAACACGTTATGGGTCAGATGGTCGAGGTAATAAAACCCGACACCCTCTGGCCTGGGGTCACGCTCGCCGATCCATTCGAATTCGGCGTCATAGGCCGAGCCATTTTCGCCATACTGATCAATGAAATACAGCAGCGAACCGCCAATGCCGCGAATTGCAGGGACATCCAGCGTCTTGTCGTCACCGGTATAGGGTTCCGCACCCTTGGCAACCGCATGTTCGAACGCCTTTTGCGCATCTACCACCCGCCATGCCATCGACGGCGCGCATGGACCATGTTCGCCCACGAATTTTCCTGCAAAGGAATCCTGCTCGCCATTGACGATGTAATTCACGTCGCCCTGGCGCCAGACAGTTATCTTTCGTGACTTGTGGCGCGCGACAGGAGAGTATCCCATTCTTGAAAACAGCGCTTCCAGCTCGCCGGGATCGCGATGCGCGAATTCGACAAACTCGAAACCGTCAGTACCGGCGGGATTTTCTGCCGATATGCTGGCTTTGGGGGCATCGTGGGGAAAGGGACCCATTTTCATTCCTCCTCGCAGGTTTGCATAGCCTCAAAGGATATGCCGAAAACCATGCAAGAGGCTTGCATTCTCTCCGAATTCAGCCATTATTTCGCACCGTTTGTGCGAAAAATGTGGAAATCATGCAAGATATTGACGGCCTTGATCGCTTCGACATCAAATTGCTGGCTTCGTTGCAAGACGATTCCCGCCTCACCAATCAGGACCTGGCGGACCGGGTCGGGCTTTCACCATCGCAATGTTCACGCCGCAGGACGCGGCTTGAGAGTGAGGGATATATCCGCGGTTACGCATCACAGGCTGACAGGGAAAAACTGGGCTTCGGCCTGACGGTCTTCATCTCTGTCATGCTCAATACACACAACCGTGACAATGCCCGCAAGTTCGCGGATCTGATGCGCCGACTTCCCAATGTGCTCGAGGCCCATGCTCTGACGGGAGAGATGGACTATCAAATCAAGCTGGTCGCGAGAAATCTCAGGGAATTGTCAGACATCATCAACAACGACCTGATGCCGCATGAATCCATTCAGACGGTAAAGTCGTCGATTGTTCTCGACACGATCAAGGAGACGACCGCACTGCCGCTGGTGTGATGAACTCAACGCGGCGGCAGCAATGTTTCCACGAGCTTGGCCCAATAGGAACTGCCGACCGGTATCGCATCATCGTTGAAATCATAGGCCGGATTGTGCAGCGAAGCCGTGTCGCCATTTCCCATGAAGATGAAGGCACCAGGCCTCTTTTCAAGCATGTAGGAAAAATCCTCGCCGCCCAGCATGGGCCTGACGTCCTTCTCGACCTTCCCCACGCCGACTACAGCCTCGGCAATGGCAATAGCCTTCTGTGTCTGTTCCGGGTGATTGTGGGTCACGGGATAATTGCGGAAATAATCAATCTCGACACTCGCGCCATGCGCCTCGACAATGCCATTGACGATCTGCCTGATCCGCGTCTCTGCGAAATCTCGCAACTCCGGCTTGAGGCTGCGCACCGTCCCGTTGAGCATCGCCGTGGTGGGAATGACATTGTCGGTAAAGCCGGAATGTACCTGGGTAACCGATACGACCAGCGACTCTACCGGATCAACCCCGCGCGAGACGATGGTCTGCATTGCCATGATGCACTGGGCAGCGATCGTGATCGGGTCAACCGACTGATGCGGCATCGCTGCATGGCTACCCTTGCCGGAAATGGTGATGTCGAATTCGTCAGTAGCAGCCATGATCGGACCGGAACGGATGGCAAATTCACCCACCGGCAGACCCGGCATGTTGTGCAGGCCGTAGACCTCGTCGATCCCGAACCGATCCATCAATCCGTCTTCCACCATGGCCTTGCCACCGGCGCCACCCTCCTCGGCTGGCTGGAAAATCACCACCGCCTTGCCGGAAAAATTGCGTGTTTCGCTCAGATAGCGCGCCGCCCCAAGCAGCATTGCAGTATGCCCGTCATGGCCGCAGGCATGCATCATGCCCGGGTTTTTCGACGCATGCGGCTTGCCGGTCTGCTCTTCGATCGGCAAGGCATCCATGTCGGCCCTCAGCCCGATGGTCCTGCCCATCCCCCTGCTGCCGTGAATCACGCCAACCACTCCGGTTCGCCCGATGCCTTCCACAATCTCGTCACAGCCAAATTCGCGCAGCTTCTGCGCCACCATGGC
>JAGRLM010000436.1:0-1971 GCA_020441795.1 Nitratireductor sp. | reverse complement strand
TGCTCCAGGGTTTGACCGCTTCCGATAGCGGTGGTGTGTTCGTTCAAACTGGACGTGATCGCAGATATTTGCAATTGTCGCGTCGAATTTCAGATAGATCAGCAGCCATGAATTTTCCAGTGCGGCAACACCAGTTTGAAAAAGCCGCAGCCCAGTTGAATGGCCGAAACCGAGGCTGCAAGCAAGTGCAGGAAACAGTGCAAATGGCAAGGCAAGAAGGCAAGAAAAAGCAGAGCGGGTCCAGGCCCCTCCTCGCGGTGATTGTACTGGCATTGGTCGCCTTGCTGATTCCGGCAAATGCCAGTCGAGCCGATAGCGCCTCACCCTCCATCGTCATTGACGCCACGAGCGGCACTGTCCTTTCCTCGAACCGTGCATTTGATCGCTGGTATCCCGCTTCGCTGACGAAATTGATGACGGTCTATGTCACCATGCGCGCCTTGCATTCCGGTGAAATCCAACCCGGTTCCCCGGTAACGATGAGCCAGCTTGCGGCAAAGGAGCCACCCTCCAAGATGGGATTTCCTGCAGGAACGCGGCTTCGGGTCGACACGGCCCTGCAGATACTGGTCGTCAAAAGCGCCAATGATGTTGCCATTGCATTGGCAGAATCGGTTGCCGGATCCGTTCCACTTTTTGTCGAGCGCATGAATGCAGAGGCAAGGCGTCTCGGCATGGCAGACAGCCATTTCGCAAATCCCAATGGCCTGCACTCACCCGACCAGTATTCCAGCGCCCGCGACCTCGCAGTTCTTTCGCAACAGATTTTCAGGGAATTCCCGCAATTTTCAAAAATCTTTTCCGTTCCCGCCATTCGATATGGCAAGGAAGTCGACTATTCCTACAATCTTCTGCTGGAGCGGTTTGATGGTGCCGATGGCATGAAGACCGGTTTCATCTGCGCTTCGGGATACAACATGGTGGCCAGCGCTACCCGCAACGGCCGCCACCTCATTGCCGTCGTGCTGGGCGCCTTTTCCCAGACCGACCGCGCGGTTGAGGCAGCGCGACTGCTGCTGAGCGGGTTTGAAGGACGTGGCGACACACAAATCGACCGGTTCACCCGCACTGCAGCTCCCGTGCCGCCAACCAGCAAGCGCGGCACCATTTGCAGCAAGACGGCATATGAAACCCGCTATGACCCGGGCGCAGGCGATGCAAAGATCGATTCGCCCCTGCTTGGCCAGCGCCGCACCCTTATGGCTCCGCTGGAAGTGAAAATTGGTGGCGTCGATGCGCCGCCAAGCGAAGCGTTCCTTACGGCCGCACTGGCACCCAAGGGAAAGGTTCCCGTCCCCCGGCCCCGCCCCGGCAGTCGAGACGTGGACGATCAGCCGGTAACGGAGCGGGCAATCCTGCGTTCCACCATTCCGCTGCCTGTCAGGCGACCTGCCCAATGAGCCAGTCGGCACCAATCCCCGTAACCATTCTTACCGGCTTCCTGGGAGCCGGCAAGACAACCCTGCTCAACCGCCTGCATGAAGCGGGCCTGCTGCACCGTACCGCCGTCATCATCAATGAATTTGGTGAGGTGGGGCTCGACCGGCAGTTATTCGGCTCAACAAGCGATGAAGTCGTCGAGCTCGGCAATGGCTGCATTTGCTGCACGGTTCGCGGTGCCCTTGTCGACACGCTGATTGATCTGGGAGAACGCGGGTTTGACCATGTGGTAATCGAGACGACCGGACTTGCCGACCCGGCGCCCGTGGTTCAGGCCATCATCGGACACCCCCTGATTTCAAGCCTTTACCGACTGTCGCTGATCATGACACTGGTTGATCTCGTCCACGGCGAGGCAACATTTGCGGAATTCGCCGAAGCACGGATGCAGATGGCGATGGCAGACCGCATCCTGTTCACCAAGTCTGACCTTGCCCATCTACCCGAAGCAGCAATTGCCAGACTGCAAACCGCAATCACTGCCATCAACCCGACGGTCGATTTCGTGAAGCTGGATTTGCAGACCGACCT
>JAGRLM010000435.1 GCA_020441795.1 Nitratireductor sp. | reverse complement strand
TTTTCTGCACGACGCCGATCCAGCGTCCATATTGGGTAAAGAAGCCGTCTCGGTAGCCATTTCGCTTGAGCCAGCTTTCCTTTTCGGCATCAGAAGCACGTGTCTCGGTCTGGAAAGTCGCAAGCTTCTTCAGATTCGGCTCGAGATTAACGAAGTAGAAAACAACCATGCTCAGGCAAAGCATGGTCAGCACCATGACGCCTAGCCGACGCAGGATAAAGGAAATCATTCCCACCCTCCCCTCATTGTTCTAGGTGGTATCTTGATCCGGCCGTATTGTTGTTTTCGCCGGAGGCAGTGACGAAAGGGGCCGAAGCCCCTTTCGCTGTATTTCAGATCTTACTTGTCCAGCCAGACGTTTTCGAGGTGAACCTCGAAGGTCTGGTGCATGTACATGCCACGCACATAAGGCTGCGAGTGGCGATAGATCGAGCGCCAGAACGACTGGATGATCACACCTGAGTCCTGAAGAATGGATTCAACATCCTTCATCACTTCGCGGCGCTTGTCGGCATCGGCGATCGCCAGAGCTTCTGAAAGCTTGGCGTCAAAGTCCGGATTTGAAAACGCGGACTCGTTCCAGGCTTCACCGCTGCGATAGGCAAGCGCGAGTACCTGTACACCGAGCGGACGCATGTTCCATTCGGTTGTCGACCACGGATACTTGGTCCAGTCATTCCAGAAGGACGAGCCGGGAATGACGGTCCGCTTGATCTTGAATCCGGCTTCGCGGCACTGCGCAGCAATGACGTCGCCCGGGTTCTTGACGTATTCGGCGTCATAGGAAATCAGCTCGAATTCGGTGTCCATCTGACCGGCTTCGGTCATCAGTGCCTTGGCCTTCTCGATATCGCGGGCCACCTTCGGCAGTTCCGCATATTCGGGATGGATCGGGCAGACATGGTGATTTTCAGCAACCGTGCCGGCATCGTTGTAGCCGAGCTTCAGAACAGTCGCATTGTCCACCGCCAGCTGCAGTGCATTGCGGACGCGTTTGTCGTCATATGGCTTGTTGGCCACGTTCGTGCGCAGGACAACGGTCGCGGAAGTGGAAACTTCCGACTTCTGCATGCCCATGGAGTCCATCAGGCCGACGGTTTCACCGACCGACTGGTAAGCAGCATCGATTTCGCCAGACTCGAGCGCGGAGATCACGGCATTGCCGGTGTCATCACCATAGTCGATGAATTCGATACCATCGAGATAGGGATCGCCCTTCCACCAGGTGAAGTTTTCGCGACGCTTCAGCACGGCGCGTTCACCAACCTTGTATTCGACGATTTCGTATGGACCGGTGCCTGGCATCTTCAGCGTGTCGCCGCCCATCTTGTCGAAGTCGCGGTGAACGATCAGGGCCGGATAGTCGGCAACGCCCGGAATAATGGTGATGTCGGAAGAACCGAGCTTCAGCTTGACGGTATAGTCGTCAACCTTGGTGATCGCACCATCGGCAGCCTTGCCGGTATCGGCGTTGATGAGGGCGCCAACGCGGGCCGCCATCGAGTTGCCTTCGGCAGCCTTGTCGCACCAGCGATTGAGATTGTAGATCACATCGTCGGCGTTGAAGTCATCGCCATTCGACCACTTGACGCCCTTGCGGACATTGAGCGTGTATTCGGTGGCGTCTTCGTTGATTTCCCAGCTTTCGATCAGGTGGCCTTCAAAGGTGAAGTCCTTGGTGTAGCGAACCAGGTAGTCGTTGCACTGGCGGGTGACATTGGCCATTTCCGACCAGTCATAGCTACGCGGGTCCTTGGCTTCCTTGATGATCATCTGCATCTTGAGGATGCCGCCCTTCTTGCCTTCCTGGGCGTGAGCAACAGTAGGCGCTGTCAAGCCGAGCATGGCATAGGCAGCCGCCGTGCTTGCTCCAAAGGCGGAGGAAAGCGCGAGGAATTCGCGGCGATCCATTGCACCTTCGCGCGCTTCACGCGCCCAGTTGGCAATCTGTTTGTGAAGGGGTTTGCCCCTCAGGTCTTTCCACATTTTTGTCATCAATACCTCCCGATGACGTTTGATTTGTTCCAGGCACCGGTTCCCTTTCGGCGAGTTTCTACTTTGGAAACGGCGGTGTTACCCCTTTTTGGTACGCCAGAGGATTCCTCCAATTGCGACCTGTTTTGCCCGCGCAATCGCAACACATGCCGACCGCAAGGTCAACACCCGCCACGATCAATGCCGTAAGATCAACAACCTGTGCCGTTTATTGGCACAAATGCTGGCACATGCGTATCCACATACACAACATGACAACAATTCCCGGTCAAGGGAAGCTGAATCACGACGCGGAATATCGCGACATCGGCGTCGCTTCCAAGACTTCAGCAAGCCATTTCGATCTGTCATTCTTGTTCGATAGCGACACGCCCTTCAACAGATCTGAAAGCCAACAAACATGAATGCGTCCATATTCCCCGTATTCAATGTCACCCGCGAGGAGCTTGAAAACGCCTCTGCACCCATCGCCATGGCCCAGGGCCTGCCGAACTGGCTTTATGCCGACGCGGCGTCGACACAGGCTGAAGCGGCGAGCGTCTTTCGTCCCAACTGGACCGGTATCGGTTTTGCCAAGGATGTACCCAATGTCGGCGATGTGAAGCCCATCACCTTTCTGGGTGAACCGCTGCTGCTGGTACGCGATCGCGACCACCAGGTCCGCGTCTTCCAGAATTCCTGCCGCCATCGTGGCGTGGTCCTGGTGGATGAGGCGAAGAATACGACAGGCCTGATCCGCTGCCCCTATCACGCGTGGTGCTATAATCTGAAGGGCGAGCTCAAGCAGACACCGCATGTCGGCGGCCCCGGTATCCACGAACACCCATCCATCGACAAGTCCACCCTGGGGCTCGTCGAAATCCGCAGCCATGTCTATCTCGACGTCGTTTTCGTCAACCTGTCGGGCGACGCAGCCCCCTTCGAGGAATATTTCGCGACCATGCTGGAGCGATGGAAGGATTACGACAAGCCGGTCTATCACGGCGGGCCTGAATCATCCTTCAAGCTGGAAGTCGACACCAACTGGAAACTCGCGGTGGAAAACTATTGCGAAAGCTACCACCTGCCGTTCATTCACCCCGGTCTCAACAGCTATAGCCGCCTTGAGGATCACGAGAACATTCTCGGAAGCGGGCCATGGTCGGGGCAGTTGACACGTGTCTACAACCCGCAGCTTGATGCCGAAGGCCGCAAGTTCAGGGAATTTCCCGACCTGCCCGCACGCTGGAACAGCAATGCCGAATATCTGGCGGTCTACCCCAATGTCCTGATGGGTGTTCACAAGGATCACA
>JAGRLM010000434.1 GCA_020441795.1 Nitratireductor sp. | reverse complement strand
GATGCCGCGCATGGACGGGATGGAATTGTTGCGCAGACTGCGGCAGAAATCCGATCTCCCGGTAATTTTCCTGACGTCAAAGGATGACGAGATCGACGAATTGTTCGGGCTCAAGATGGGTGCGGATGATTTCATCCGCAAACCCTTCTCGCAAAGATTGCTGGTCGAGCGGGTGAAGGCAGTGCTTCGCCGCGTTGGCGCAGTTCCAGAGACGGGAGCACGCAATGGCGCTACGGGGGAAGCGAAAGTTCTGGAGCGCGGCAATCTGGTCATGGACCAGGAGCGTCATACCTGCGCGTGGAATGGAAAGAATGTGACCCTGACGGTTACCGAGTTCCTGATCCTTCATGCCCTGGCGCAGCGCCCTGGGGTGGTGAAAAGCCGGGATTCGCTGATGGACGCCGCCTATGATGACCAGGTTTATGTTGATGACCGCACCATCGACAGCCATATCAAGAGGCTGAGGAAGAAATTCAAGGCGGAAGACGATAGCTTTGACATGATCGAAACCCTGTATGGTGTAGGCTATCGCTTCAAGGAGGCGTGAACCGATCAGGGCGGATCGGAAGCTTTCCACCGGAAAACCGAATGGACATCGAAACCACTAAGCCATTGGTGAGGGAAGAAAGACCGGATGCCGAGCCTGACCATGGCAGGGCAGCGGGCGAAGCCTTGCGTGGCGATGGTTCGGGCTCTCGCGAGGCGACAGGCGGTTTTGTGTCCGGCAAGGACACCGTTGTGGGGAAAGGTCAGGCAGGCAAGAACGCCAGGCCGGCGGCAAAGCGTGGCTTGTTTGCCCGGCTGTTGCGAATATTCCGCCTGGTGTTCTTTTCGTCGCTCACCAGGCGCATCGTCTTTCTCAACCTTGCTGCGCTCGCTGTCCTGCTGTCGGGTATCCTGTATCTGAACCAGTTTCGCGAGGGATTGATCGATGCCAGGGTCGAAAGCCTGCTCATTCAGGGCAGGATCATAGCAGGCGCCATTGCCTCCTCGGCCACCGTCGACACGAACACGATCATGGTCGATCCTGAAAAGCTGATCGAGCTTCATGCCGGAGAAAGCATCTCACCCAAGGTCGACTCGTTCGATACGCTGGATTCGCCAATCAAGCAGGAGCGCGTGGCTCCCATCCTTAGAACCCTGATCCAGCCGACCAGCACGCGGGCGCGCATCTATGACCGGGATGGCATATTGCTTCTCGATTCGCGCCATCTCTATGCCGGCGGCCAGATCCTGCGTTATGATCTGCAACCGCTCAACACGCCCAAGAGCGAGGGCATGATCTCGCGTATTGGCGCGCTGCTGAACAAGCTGTTGCAACGCCGCGACCTGCCGCTCTACGAGGAACTCGCGGGAACCGGCACTGGCTATCCCGAAGTCATGAAGGCGATGACCGGTGCGCCAAGTACCATAGTGCGCATGTCCAATCAGGGCGAACTGATCGTCTCCGTGGCGGTACCAGTACAACGGTTCAGGGCAGTTCTGGGCGTCCTGCTATTGTCGACACAAGGCGGTGACATCGACAGGATTGTCACCGAGGAGCGCATTGCCATCATGCGTGTGTTTCTCGTCGCTGGCGCCGTGCTGACGCTTTTGTCGATCCTGCTTGCAAGCACGATTGCCACGCCCTTGCGCAAGCTTGCCGATGCCGCGGTCAGGGTGCGCCACGGTGTGAAGTCCCGCGTCCAGATCCCGGATTTTTCACATCGACAGGACGAAATCGGCAACCTGTCCCAGACATTGCGCGACATGACGAACGCGCTTTATGCCCGTATCGAGGCCATTGAGAGCTTTGCTGCCGATGTCAGCCATGAGTTGAAAAACCCGCTGACCTCGCTTCGAAGCGCCGTCGAAACACTGCCGCTGGCGCGAAACGATGTTTCGCGCAATCGGCTGATGGAAATCATCCAGCATGATGTTCGCCGCCTGGACCGACTGATTACCGACATATCCGACGCTTCGCGGCTGGATGCGGAACTGGCACGCGAGGATTCGAAGCCTGTCAATCTGGCGCAATTGCTGGAAAATGTCGTTGCAATGCGCAAGATCGTGACACCCGGCAAGAAGTCGGTAGAGATCAGCTTCTCGATTGAAAAGATGCGCAATGCCCATGCCTATGACATTTTGGGGCATGATGGTCGGCTCGGCCAGGTCGTCAACAACCTGCTCGACAATGCGCGATCTTTCGTGCCGGAGACCGGCGGCAAGATTGAGGTATTCATGCGCCGTGTTGACGAAATGATCGAGGTGACTGTTGCTGACAACGGGCCGGGCATCAAGGCAGAGAAAATAGAGCGCATCTTCGAACGGTTTTATACCGACAGGCCGGATTCGGAGGATTTCGGCCAGAATTCGGGTCTTGGGCTTTCGATCTCCAAACAGATCATCGAGGCGCATGGTGGCTCGATCACGGCCGAAAACCGTCAACCGCCTGAAACCGGCGCCCGGTTCACCGTCCTGCTGCCCTGGAGTGCAAAAGGCGGTGGCAGGTGAAACAGCAAGGCACGAACCATCACTGTTGCGTCGTCGACATTGATGGACAGGGCATTCTGATTGAAGGGCGCCCGGGAAGCGGCAAGACCAGTCTTGCCCTTGGCCTGATTGATATCGCCAGGTCGCGTGGACATGATGCCAATCTGGTTTGTGACGATCAGGCCATCTTGAGCAGCTGCGATGGCCGACTTCTGGCAAGCTGCCCGCCATCGATCCGCGGCCTCGTGGAAATTCGCGGTTTTGGCATTTCGAAGGTCAGTGCATTGGCCCGGACCCCGGTGGCACTGGCTGTTCGCCTCGTCAGTGACGAAGCCGTGCAGCGGATGCCGGAACCGATAGTGGCTGAAATAGCCGGTATCAGTGTTCCGCTGGTTTCCTCACCCCGACGTCACGAGGCGCAGGGCATAAGGATCATCCTGGCCTGGCTTCAGGAAAATGCCGGGAATTGCGGCAAAACCGCTTCTTGCCCGCGCGTTGAGAACAACCGGCAAAAGTGATTGCATGGTTGCGACAAGGCGGGCCGCGACACTTCACCGCCATGCCGGAACGCAACCGAATGGCAGGTTTCGGCTTTTTCTCTTGCGCTGCAATAAAATCCGGCCAAGATAGCCTTCCCGCGACAAGACCGGTTACCGGTTGCGCGCGGAAAGCCTGAAGACCGGATGACCGGCGGCCAAACGGGATATGAAATGATCGGAATAGTGCTTGTCACCCATGGCCAACTCGCCAGCGAGTTCCGCCTTGCACTTGAACATGTCGTGGGACCGCAGGAGCAGTTCGCCACCATTGCGATTGGTCCTGATGACGACATGGAGCAGAGGCGGCAGGACATCCTTGACGCGGTTGCGGCCGCAGATGACGGTTCCGGTGTTATCATCCTCACGGACATGTTTGGCGGAACACCCTCCAATCTGGCGATTTCCGTAATGCAGGCGGGAATTGTCGAGGTGATTGCTGGCGTCAATCTTCCCATGCTGATCAAGCTGGCCAGTGTGCGCTCGGAAAACAACATGGAACAGGCATTGAACGACGCCCAGGAATCGGGTCGTAAATACATCAATGTCGCAAGTCGCTTGTTGCAGGGCCAGTAGGATCGTGAGTTCGGCAACCCATTCCGTCGCCAATAGCGGAGCGGTCACGCGCCAGCTTTCCATTTGCAACAAGCGCGGATTGCATGCACGCGCCTCGGCCAAATTCGTTCAATGTGTTGAACGCCATGATGCGGATGTCACTGTCAGCAAGGACGGGCAAAGCGTCGGCGGAACATCGATCATGGGCCTGATGATGCTGGCTGCTGCCAATGGCTGCACGGTCGATGTCAGTGCGACCGGACCTGATGCAGAAGCGGTCATTGATGCGCTCCAGGAACTGGTTGACGGACAATTCGGCGAAGGCGAATAGCTTCGCAGGCCGGGCACAGAACATTCCCGCATAAAGATTTCTTTATATGACATTGCAATGGCGCGGATTCGCTGCTATGCAGCCGCACAACTTCGAAAGATCCCATGAGGGTCTGATGAGGTTTGATCAGTTCCGGATGCAATTGCGATGACGGCAAGAATGCCACGCTTTCCCGGAATGAAAAGCCAGACCCTTTTTCAGGATTGTTCACACAGGATTGCTCACGATGGCCGATACCCATGACTATGCCGTGCTCGACATGGCGCTTGCCGACTATGGTCGCAAGGAACTTGACATAGCTGAAACCGAAATGCCGGGCCTGATGGC
>JAGRLM010000433.1 GCA_020441795.1 Nitratireductor sp. | reverse complement strand
ACTATGTCCACCGCATCGGTCGTACTGGCCGCGCCGGACGTTCGGGCTTCGCCTGCATGATTGTCACGCCTCGCGACCAGAAGGGTTTTGACGCGATCGAGGAATTGATCGGCGAGACCATCGAATGGCAGGGCGACAAGGTGGAATGGAACGCCAAGGCGCGCGCCAAGCCGGCGGGTGACAAGACCTCGGGAAAGTCCGCCCGGCCAGCACGCGGCCGCAAGGACAGCACGTCCCGCGACAGCAGTACCGGCTCGCAAGGCAAGCGCGACAGCCACAAGGCTGGTGATGGCACTGCAACACCGCCCGCCGCTGTCCAGGAACCCGTTGCAACAGTGGCAGCCGAGCCGGTAGCACCGCCACGGCAAAAGCGCGAGACCGCAGACACCCCTGCTCCGCGCAAGAATGCGAGATCGGATAAACCGGCGAGGCAAGATCGGCCGCGTGGCCGAGATCGTGACAAGGCTGGGGCCGGTGCCGGCGACATGGCCGAGTCAGATCATCCATTTGGTGGCGAGGAGTTCGTTCCCGCATTTCTGCGAATTTGAACCAGGCTCAAGCCGGTCGCAAGAACCTGCCAGACAATGAACGGCGATCCGCTGCTGCGGACCGCCGTTTTTTCATTTTCCGGAATTGAAATTCGCAATCACATAGATTGCGCTCGCGAGGATGATAACCGTCGCGATCAATGATAGTGGCATATCCACGATCATCAGCTGGCCCGGCAAATAGCCAAGATAGGCCGCACCTGAAACCAGAACTACCAACATCAGCACAAACTGCATCGGATCAACCTCTTATGGTTAACCCACCCTATATGTCCGTCCATACTTTTATTAGCATTTGTATTGTTTGTTTGCATCAAATACCCGCTGTAAAGGTTAACGCCAACGCTAAAGATGCAACTGCCGAACACACCGCAATATGCCGCAATATTAGGCATTTCGCCTGATTATTAATCACTTCCGGCAATCTGCTGCGGATGGCCCTCGCCCGATTGCAACAGAATCTGCCCCTGAAAGGGCAAGTTTTCCCTCAACGACGAAAATCGGGCAATCATCACCAAACTGGCACGGCTTGTGCTTAACCATTTGCGTGGATCAGAAACAGGTGTCTGGTACGGCATTTCCCATGTCCGCCAAACGCTGAAAAACGGACCCCGACAGGAACCGGAATGAAAAAAATCGAGGCGATCATCAAGCCGTTCAAGCTTGACGAAGTAAAAGAGGCGCTGCAGGAAGTTGGATTGCAGGGCATCACCGTGACCGAGGCGAAAGGCTTTGGTCGTCAAAAGGGCCATACCGAACTCTACCGTGGCGCGGAATATGTTGTCGATTTCCTGCCCAAGGTGAAAGTTGAATTGGTACTGGCCGATGAAAATGTTCAGGCTGCCGTTGACGCGATCCGCAATGCGGCGCAAACGGGCCGTATTGGCGATGGTAAAATCTTTGTCTCTACCATCGAAGACGTAATTCGCATTCGCACTGGCGAGACCGGCGTGGACGCGATCTGATTGAAATTCCGCTTTCAACTGCCGGTTCAGGCTCGGTGGTTGCTGGCGGTGAACACTTGCTACAGGAAGGAAAATTATGACCACGGCAAGCGACGTTTTGAAAAGAATCAAGGACGAAGACATCAAGTTCGTCGATCTGCGCTTCACTGATCCGCGCGGCAAGATGCAGCATGTCACCATGGATGCTGGCCTTGTCGATGAAGACATGTTCGCAGAAGGCGTAATGTTCGACGGCTCCTCGATCGGCGGCTGGAAGGCGATCAACGAATCCGACATGACATTGATGCTCGATCCGGAAACGACGCATGTCGATCCGTTTTTCGCGCAGGCTACCATTGCCATTTTCTGCGACGTTCTCGACCCCGTCTCCGGCGAGCCCTACAATCGTGACCCGCGTGGCACGGCCAAGAAGGCCGAAGCCTATCTCAAGGCATCCGGCATCGGCGACACCATCTTCTTCGGCCCCGAAGCCGAGTTCTTCGTATTCGACGATGTGCGCTTTGCATCCGACCCGTACAATACAGGCTTCAAGATCGACTGTTCCGAACTGCCATCGAACATGGACACGGAATATGACGGCGGCAATATGGGCCACCGTCCCCGCACCAAGGGCGGCTATTTCCCGGTTCCGCCAATCGACAGCGGCCAGGACTACCGTAGCGAAATGCTGACCGTTCTGACCGAAATGGGCGTCAAGGTCGAAAAGCATCACCACGAAGTGGCGTCGGCCCAGCACGAGCTCGGCATGAAGT
>JAGRLM010000432.1 GCA_020441795.1 Nitratireductor sp. | reverse complement strand
GGTGCTGCTGCAGCGGGCATCGTGATGGTTATCATAAGGCTGATGTCACGGACCGAATCCAACACCACGATCCTGACCTGGCAGGCAATCGGGATCGGGATATGCATGACCATACCCGGTATATGGTATTGGCAATGGCCGACCCCGCTCGAATGGATGCTGCTGCTGGCGATGGGAGTCATTTCCTATATCGCCCAGATGTTCAACATCATGGCCTATCGCTATGGCGAGGCAAGCGTCATGGCATCGCTTGATTATGTGCGCCTTGTCTATGCGACCATTTTCGGCTGGCTGGTATTTTCCAACCTGCCGGACAAATACACCTGGATCGGGGCAGCAGTCATTGTCGCAGCGTCGATCTACACGATCCATCGCGAGACACGGGTCAAGAAAGACCTCACATCCAATCCGCAATCACGCAGCCACCTGCCGCATTGAATGAACTCGCTACTGGCGCAGCTTGCGCCAATGGCCGACCAGGCCCCTCGTTGAGGCGTCCTTGCCCACGGCCACCTTTCCGCTCGCAAGCGAAGGCTCGATCTCGACTGCCAGTACCTTGCCGAGTTCGACACCCCACTGGTCATAGGAATTGATGTTCCACACGACCCCCTGCACGAAGACCTTGTGCTCATAAAGTGCGATCAGGCGGCCAAGCGCAAACGGATCAAGACGGCGATAGACGATGGTGTTGGACGGGCGGTTGCCCTCGAAGACCTTGTGCGGCGCCAATGCCTTGACGCTTTTCGCGTCCATGCCTTTTGCCTCAAGCTCTTCCGTCGCCTCTTCGAGTGTCTTGCCCTTCATCAGCGCTTCGGATTGCGCAAGGCAGTTGGCGGCCAGCATCTGGTGATGGTCTCCGAGCTTCTCCTGAGGTTCGGCGGCGAGCAGGAAATCACACGGGATGATATCAGTTCCCTGATGGATGAGCTGGTAGAATGCGTGCTGCCCATTGGTGCCAGGTTCGCCCCAGACCACGGGCCCTGTTGACCAGCGAACTGCCTTGCCTTCCAGGGTCACATGCTTGCCATTCGATTCCATGTCGAGCTGCTGCAGATAGGCGGGAAAGCGCGACAGCCGGTTGTCATAGGGCAAGACCGCATGGCTGGCGAAACCCAAAACATTGCGGTTCCAGATGCCGATGAGTGCCATCATCACCGGGATGTTCTTCTCCAGCGGTTCAGAACGGAAATGGCGATCAATGCTGTATCCACCCTCCAGAAACGCATCGAAATTCCTCGGTCCGATGGCAATCATCACCGACAGGCCAATGGCGGACCATACGGAATAGCGGCCGCCGACCCAGTCCCAGAAGCCGAAAGTGCGTTCATCATCAATGCCGAATGCGCGGGTCGCATCGAGATTGGTCGAAAGTGCCGAGAAATGGGCGCCTGCATTCTTCTTGCCCACGGCCTTTGCCACCCAGGCCTGTGCGGTGCGAGCATTGGCCATGGTTTCCGCCGTGGTGAAGGTCTTGGACGCGATGATGAAAAGCGTTGTCCCGGGATCAAGCGTCTTGAGGCAATCGCCGATATCAGCGCCATCGACGTTGGAAACGAAATGCAGCCTTGGACCATTGGCATAGGGCGCAAGCGCCCGGACTGCCATTGCCGGTCCAAGGTCGGAGCCACCAATACCGATATTGACGACATCGGTGACCTTGCCACCGCTCACTGCATATTTGCCGGAGCGAACGGCATTGGCAAAACGGCGCATGGCTGAAAGGACCTTGCGGATGCCAGGCATCACATCCTTGCCATCCACATAGACGGGATCTGCCGAGCGATTGCGCAATGCCGTATGCAGAACTGCCCTGCCCTCGGTCGTGTTGATCGGTTCGCCGGAAAACATTGCGCCGCGCTTTGCCTCAAGACCGCAATTGCGGGCGAGGTCCACAAGGGCTGCCACGGCATCGGCATCGATGCGGTTTTTCGAAAAGTCGAAAAGCAGGTCATCCAGCGTCAGCGAGAATCTGGAGAACCGCTTTGGATCAGCGTCGAACTGGTCCCGCATATGGACAGAAGCCAGCCGCTTGCGATGCGGTTCAAGCGTTTTCAACAGCGCAACGGGATCGTGTCGGGTCATGAAATATCCTCGCAATTGCCCGCTTCGGGCGTCGTCTTTGCATCGGTGCCGTTGTTGGCAAAAGGGTCGTGCAGGTCTATATGCGCAAAAGGGAAGAATCGCGATGCCTGACCCAGGCAGATTTACAGGAAAGCAAAGAGATTGAGAACCGACCAAGGCCACGTCGTCAAGTTGAAGAACTACAAGGCGCCAGCCTATCGTGCCAGAACGGTCGCGATGGATTTTCGCCTGGAACCGGAAGACACGATTGTCAGCACCAGTGTTGTCTATGAGCGTGCTCGCGACGCCGCCGCCGATACTGCCCTGACACTTGATGGCGACGGCCTTGATCTTGTCTCGGTCAGCATCAATGGAAAGCCTGTTGATGCTGCGCATTATACGGCAACGCCTGACAAGCTGACCCTGCGCAAATTGCCGGCGGCGCGCAAGTTCACGGTCGAAATCGTCACAAGGCTCAATCCGACAGCCAATAGCAGGCTGATGGGATTGTACCGTACCGGCGGAAATTATTGCACCCAGTGCGAGGCGGAAGGCTTCAGGCGGATCACCTATTTCCAGGACCGCCCGGATGTGATGGCGGTTTACACCGTTCGCATCGAGGCAACCAAAGGCGATAACCCGGTGCTGCTGGGAAATGGCAATCTTGTTGAGGAAGGCGATCTCGCCGACGGTCGGCACTTTGCGGTGTGGCATGATCCCCACCCCAAGCCATCCTATCTGTTTGCGCTGGTCGCTGGCGATCTCGAAGCGGTGTTCGACGACTTTACCACCATGTCCGGCCGCAAGGTGAAGCTCGGGATATTCGTTGAAAAGGGCAAGGGAAACAAAGCCGCCTGGGCTATGGATTCACTCATTCGTTCGATGCAATGGGATGAGCGGGTGTTTGGCCGTGAATATGATCTTGATGTCTTCAACATCGTCGCCGTGTCGGATTTCAACATGGGAGCGATGGAGAACAAGGGGCTGAATGTCTTCAACGACAAATATGTGCTTGC
>JAGRLM010000431.1 GCA_020441795.1 Nitratireductor sp. | reverse complement strand
ATCCCAATACCGGTGAAATCGCGCCCCGGTTCCGCTATTGTGATGAAGCTTCCGTTCCGGTCTATTCCGGCATACTCCAGGGCAATTTCGGCTGCTCCACTGCCTATCGAACCACCGTCAACAAACGTATGCCGGATGCGCTGAAAGCGACGGGCATCCTGATGTTCTGGGTGATGATCGTGATGGTGCCGGTAGCACTGCTGATCGGCGTATTGGCCGGCATGCGGGAAGGCTCGAAACTTGATCGTGGCCTGTCGGTCGCATCCATCGCATCCACTGCAACGCCCGAATATGTTTCAGGCGTTATTTTCGTCGTGCTGTTCGCCAGCGGCTTCAAATACATGGCTGACAATTACGCTTTCTGGCCGGCGAATTTCTATTTCAACGGCTCGGCTGCCACAGCGATTACGCAAGGCATCAGCTTTTACAATTTCACATTGCCGGTCCTGACCATGGCGGTCTATGGCATCGGCTACATCGCGCGCATGACGAGGGCTTCCATGGCCGAGGTGATGACGGCGCAATATATCCGAACCGCCCGCCTGAAGGGCTTGAATTTCCGTACGGTCGTGATGAGGCATGCACTGCGCAATGCGCTGATCGCCCCGTTCACCGTCATCATGTTGCAGTTCCCGTGGTTGCTGACCGGCGTTGTCATTGCCGAATCCATCTTCAACTACAAGGGCTTCGGCTACATGCTGGTTGCTGCGGCTTCCAACAATGACATTGACCTCGTTCTTTCGTGTGGTCTGGTTGCCGTTGTGCTCGTCCTGGTGACCCAGCTGATCTCGGATATCGGGTATGCCTTCCTCAATCCACGTATTCGGGTAAGCTAGGAGTAACTCATGGAAAACCTTGGATTTTTCGGTGTTGTCTTCGGCATACTGATGCGCCTGTGGCCGGTCTGGGCAGGTCTTGCCCTGGTCTATGGCATCGTGTGGGCCTACAAGCCCAAGCTTGGATTGTTCGGGCAATTGTTCAACAGCTGGACGGGCGCCGTGGGTGTATCCATCTGCCTGTTCTGGGTGTTTGCGGCCATGTTTGCCGACATCATTGCGCCATTCGGTCCGCGAACCCAGATTGCCATCATGAAGAATGCGGTCCCCGGCGTGATCGAAAGCGAAAGCGCCTCGGCATTCCTGCTGGGGGGAGATCATCTGGCCCGCGACGTGTTTTCCCGCGTCATGTATGGCTGCCGCGTTGTCTTGCTTATTGCACCGGCGGCAACCATGATCGCCTTCATTGTCGGGATCACGCTCGGCCTGCCAGCCGGCTATTTCGGTGGCAAGATCGATTCCGCGCTGTCGTTTCTCGCCAATCTGGTGCTGGCCTTTCCGGTGATCCTGCTGTTTTACCTTCTCGTCACGCCCGGGATCATGGAGACGTGGCCACCCTATGTGATGGGCGGAACGCTGTTCCTTGTGCCCATCATCTTCTTTTCGGTGATGTTTTACACGCGGTACTCGTCGGCGCCACGCAAGCTGGCCATCTATCTTACGGCGACGATCGCCATCGGAATGTGGGCATGGCTCAATCTGATGTCATCGGATCTGTTCATCGAAAAACTGGGAACGGTAGGCCTTGGCTGGCTGGGTTCCATGTTGCAATGGCCGGTCTTCAACATGTTCGGTATTGAAACGAACGAGCTGAACATTTTCGTGGCGGTTGTCTTTGCCTCGAGCCCGGGCGTGTTCCGTATCGTTCGCGGCCTGGTGCTGGACGTGAAGACCCGCGATTATATTGCAGCCGCCCAGACGCGCGGTGAAAGCCCGTGGTACATCATGCTTTGGGAAACATTGCCGAATGCCCGCGGACCGCTGATCGTCGATGCCTGTCTTCGCATTGGCTATACGACGATCCTGCTTGGTACCCTGGGTTTCTTCGGCCTTGGCATGGGTCCGGAAAGCCCGGACTGGGGAACCATGATCAAGGATGGGTCGCAGACGGCCCAGCTTCGCCTCTATTACTGGCAGGGTGTTGCTCCGGCGGTGGCGCTGATGTCGCTGGTGCTTGGACTTAACCTGCTGGCGGATACGCTTCGCGAAGAATCGCTGAGAGACTAGGCCGTTAACACATGAACATGATTGATATGGCGTTCGAGATGACAAGAAATGCAAGGAAAGGCGCGCTGGGCGGGGTGATCTCCCCGGTCAAGCGGCTTGACGCTGCAGGTCGCCGTCAGATCGAACGTCCATTGGATCGGGCGCATTTGCCCGGTCTGCTTTGTCGCAAGTCATTGAAAGGCGATAGCCTTCCTGCAAACTTGCTCCTCGCATCCGAACAAATCCGCGCCGACCATTTCAACCATGTTCGTGCGTTAACGGCCTAGGAAGGAAAGACAATGGCTGAACCAATCCTGGAGATTGAAAACCTGCACATTTCCTTCTTCACCAAAGCGGGTGAAATTCC
>JAGRLM010000430.1 GCA_020441795.1 Nitratireductor sp. | reverse complement strand
GCCGCCTGGATGTTTGAGCAGGCCAGTCAGAATGGCGCATTCGATGTTGAACTGGTCGATCTGCGCGATTTTGATTTGCCACTGTTCAATGAAGCGGCTTCCAATGCATGGATGCCCAGCTCCGATCCGGCTGCCGTAAAGTGGCAAAAGAAAATCGCCGAGTTTGACGGCTATATCTTCGTGGTTGCCGAATATAATCGCTCGCTGACAGGATCGCTGAAAAATGCGCTGGATCAGGCTTATGTCGAATGGAACCGCAAACCGGTTGGCGCCATCGGCTATGGTGGTGTTGGTGCTGCCCGCGCGATCGAACATCTGCGCAACATCGCTGTGGAGCTGCAAATGGTTCCATTGCGAAATGCCGTTCACATCGCTGCCGGGTCCTTCATGAAGGTACATCCGATGGGCGAAAACGGACCAATGTCCGAGATCGAACCTGCCATCAAACCGGCTTGCGACGCGATGCTTGGTGAATTGTTGTGGTGGGCCAATGCCACGCGCGAAGCCCGGGCGAAAGACGCCAAGGCCGCCTGAGCCGGGATCGCGACCCTCCGTCGTCCCTTGAAATCAGCGTCGCTTGAAGATGAAATAGGCAGGAGGCCGTCCCTCGCGGATGGCCTTTTGCTCATAGCGGGTCCGCACCCATCCGTCCCATGCTTGGTGCCAGTCGTCGGCACATTGGGCAGTCCATTCGAAATCGCCATTGGCCATCACCAGACGCAGGGTCCAGTTGACATAATGCTCGATATCGCTGGCAAAGCGGAATTCGCCATCAGGCTTCACGACGCGGGCAAAACGGCAGAGATTTTCAGGGTTCACGAAGCGCCGCTTCCAGTGCCGCCGCTTTGGCCAGGGATCGGGATAGAAAAGATCGACCCGATCAATGCTTGCATCAGGAAGCCAGTCGAGTAGCCGTGTCGCATCCTGATCATATAGCCGGATATTGCGGAGGCCATGCTCATCAATCCCGACAAGCGCCTTGGCCACGCCATTGATGAAGGGTTCGACGCCGATGAAGCCTGTTTGCGGAAAACGCGCCGCCTCGCTTACCAGATGTTCGCCGCCGCCAAATCCGATTTCAAGGCGAAGGCTTTTTGGCGCATGGGAAAACAGCTCTCGCAGATCACGCGGGGCAGGGTTGGTGATGTCGAGCAGCAGCTCCGGCAGCAGCCTGTCCTGCAAGCCCTGCTGCAGGTCAGTGAGTGGTTTTGCCTTGCGACGCCCGTAAAACGCACCTGCACTGCGTTCGCCATGTGCCAGCAAACTGTTATCGTTCCCACCCATGGATTTTACCGGTCCGGTACTGCTTGCCGGACAGGAAAACCTTGTTTCCCGCCCGGCAGGTTCATGAACTCAGGAGAATTTCCTGACAGCTTCCTTGAGCGGCTTTGCCAGATCGGTCTTCTCCCATGAGAAGGATCCGTCCCGGCCAGCCTTGCGACCGAAATGCCCATAGGCTGCCGTACGTGCATAGATCGGCTTGTTCAGATCGAGATGCGTACGAATTCCGCGCGGCGTCAGGTCCATCACCTGCCGGATTGCCTTTTCAAGCACTTCTTCCTTCACGCTGCCTGTTCCATGCGTGTCGACATAGATCGACAGGGGCTGGGCAACACCGATCGCATAGGAGAGCTGGATCGTGCAACGATCAGCAAGGCCCGCTGCCACGACATTCTTGGCAAGATAGCGTGCGGCATAGGCTGCCGAGCGATCCACCTTGGTCGTGTCCTTGCCGGAAAACGCGCCACCGCCATGCGGCGCCGCTCCACCATAGGTGTCGACGATGATCTTGCGCCCGGTAAGCCCGGCGTCACCATCCGGGCCGCCAATCACGAATGCACCGGTCGGATTGATATACCAGTTGCAATTGGCAGCAATCGGCAAGTCGCCCAGTGCTTCACGAATATAGGGCTCCACGACCGAGCGAACCTTCTTCGAATCCC
>JAGRLM010000429.1:3435-6955 GCA_020441795.1 Nitratireductor sp. | reverse complement strand
CATGACCACCCTGCTCGTATTCCTGCTTGGAATCGCAATTGGCTTTGTTGCCATCAATGGCCGCAAGCAAAGCTTTGAAATGCTGTTCGGCCCCGGCGACATGGGGCCAGTGGACATCACGTCACTGACACGTAGCAAGACAGGAAACGATGCGCTTGCCTGCCCACCCGGCTGGTGCGCGGCAAAAAGCGACTTCGAGCCGCCTGTCTATTCACTGAGGGTCGGCGCGCTGTCACAGCGCTTCGCGGAAAGTCTGGCGCAAGAGGAAAAACTGGATCTCGTCGGCAATACTGACGGCGGCCTGCGCCTTCGCTTTGTCCAGTATACGCCGCTCGTGGAATTTCCCGATACCATCCAGGTGGATTTTCTGTCGCTTGGCGAAAACCGCTCCACCCTCGCCATCTATTCCCGCTCGAAATATGGCTATAGCGACATGGGTACGAACCGCGCCCGCATCGAGCGCTGGCTGAGCCGGCTGCAAAGCTACGAGGAAACAACGGGCCTTGCCACATGAAAAATACCCGCCGCGACGCGACGGGTATCAATCATCAACCCATGCAAGGGTAAGGATCAGTTCAACTGACTGTCAACGATAATGGCGGCAAGCTGGCCATATTCGCCGCAGCTGCGTGATCCGCAAATCCGCTCGATCTCGGTCAATTGCTCACGCGCCTTTTCCAACAGGCCAAGCTGAACATAAGCTTCGCCCAGATATTCCCGCACAAGGCTGAAATCCGGATTGCTGGCGACTGCCTGGTGATAATGCGCCAGCGCCACATCCATGTTGCCGAGCTTGCGGTTTGAATAGCCAAGATAGTTCTGGACACGCGGGTCACTCTGGTCAGGCGCCAGTTCCAGCATGGCGATTGCCTGCTGGTATTTGCCAGCCTTGGCCAATTCCTTGCCACGCTCATAGATCATGCCCTGCTTCTCGGGCTCCTTCTTGGTGTCGTCTTTCTTGATGGCGGCAGCGTCAACGCACTTACCCTTGCCCAGCAATGTCTTGGCTTCGCCATCCCAAACCTGACCATCCTTGCATTTCATTGCGGTGGTGGTTGTCGCGGTTCCGCTGCTGGCCTCACCGGCAGCGAGGGCAGCACCAGACAGTGAAGCACCGGCCAGGGAAATTCCAAGCACGACGGCAGCAGCGGTTCCCGCCAGTGGACGCAATGCGGTTATCGTACGGGTCATCTTCTGGGCTCTCCTTTGTTTGCCAAGCCAATTGGTTTCGCCAATTTCTACCAGACCCCTTCGCCCGCAATTGCAATGCCGGGCGCGGCAAGTCGTGGGATTCTCATTCTATAACCGAACCGGCAGGCGCATCTGTGATCAAATGCACATGCCGTTGCCTGTACCCACTCGAACCGCACTCGCGGCCGAAATGCCCGCCTCAGTAACCGATGCGGTAGCGCTTGTGGTGGTGGCGGTGGTGATGATGCTTGTAAACCTTGATCCCGATGATCGGGCGCACATGGTGGTAGTGATAACGCGGCTTCACCCGAATGACACGATAACGCTTCTTGTGGTGATGCCTGACAACATGATGGGCGATGATCCCGCCAACAATGGCACCGGCGACAAAGGCACCAAGTTGATGCTTCGCTTCAGCCTGGCGTATGCCGAACGAGGTCGAAAGACCTGCTGCAACAATCATGACGATGGCAAATTTCCAAAACACGGAAAATCCGGTGCCGCTGGTCGGTCGAATTTGAACTGTCCCTGTCATTTTCGTCTCCCTGCCAGTCCCTCTGGCTTTTGGCCGGCTTGCGTACCGACCCGATGATGCCCCTGCCATTCTCCGATCTGATATTCTCTTTGCTTTGTGGTCCGGGATCCATGGCCCCGGACCGCTTTTAGATGATGCCTGCATAACGCGGCCAACGCAATAAATGCCTGTCAATGGAGGCCGGCAAACAGCGGCTTACATATAGGGCGAAATGCACTCCCTGCGCCCGGCATAGCCATATGGCTGATAGGTATTGCTCTGGGCATGATAGGACCGGTATTTGCCGTAGCACCAGTTGTAATGCGCCTGCGGATACGATCCGCCATAGGCTGGCGGTGGCGGTGGCGGCGGTGGTGCGATGATGACCGTCTGCGGCGGTGCCTGATAGTAAATGTTTCCATACGCATCATGGTAGTGCCCGGCATTTGCCGAGCCATGCGAATGACAGACATTGCCATGGCAATGTTTCTGGCCAGCACGAACAATCGAACCGATCACGGCGCCAGCAATCACGCCACCTATGATTCCCTTGATGATATTGTTGTTGCCCGCCTGTGCCTCGCTGACGCCTCCGCTCACGGGAGCGGCCATCAACGCTGCAGCGCAAAATGTGGTTGATACCAGTCTTCTCATTTGGGGTCTCCTGTTTGCCCTGTGCCCGTCACGCCCGAACATTCGGCAAGATTGCATGCAGCCCGGTCACCAATCCGGCCTATAGCCGATCAGCCCGAAATGCCCCTCACGGCAAGGATTAAACAAACAATGTGGCATTGCAAGGATTTCCCGTTGTTTACGGCTACGCTGACTGAATATTTGCAATCCCGCATGTCAATCCGGTTTGACACTTGCCCAATCACCGCAAATCGGGCATCGCTTGGGTTTGTTGAGCCGTTACCGGGAGCGCTTCTCCATGCAAAACCCTTCTGGAAACCTGACGCTGAGAACACTTGCGATGCCGGCTGATGCCAATGCCGCAGGCGACATCTTCGGCGGCTGGGTCATGGCGCAGATGGACCTTGCCTGCGGCATCGCGGCTGCCGAACGCGCTCGCGGACGTGTCGTGACTGCCGCGGTCAATGAGATGTTCTTTCAAAAGGCCATGAAGATCGGCGATACGCTGTGCATTTACACGGGCGTTGAAAAGGTCGGCCGCACCTCAATGCATTTGCGGGTGGAAGCCTGGGCACAGCGTTATCTCAAGACCGACTTCGAAATGGTGACACATGCTACCTTTGTCATGGTCGCGCTCGACGCGGCAGGCAAGCCTACGCCGATTCCGCCGGAAGCCGGATGACATCAAACTGTTTCTGCCTGTTTTGATTTGCCATCCCACCAGTCGCGCGGGCGCAACCTGGCACCATTGGGAAACCGCTTGTCCCACCACAATGCAATCTTGCGATATGACGACATGGCAAGCGCCCGCCACAACCGGTTGCCAAGCCGTGAATAGTCACGATTGAACGGACAGACACGCATGCAAATTGCGCAATCGCTCTTGATCCTGGCCCAGTAGCCGAAGCATTTTTCGCAATCAGCCGACCACTTCTTCACCCCTGCTATCGTGGATCGGTTCAGCGCCACCGCATCGGGTGGACCGAACGGCAGGGCTTTTGGCGGGCACTGATCAGCGCATTTGGTACAGATCGCACAATAATCGGCAATGCCGTGACGCCTTGGCATATCTGCCACCAATGGCAGCGAGGTATAGATTTTCGAGAACCGCAGTCGCGGACCGAATTCCGGCGTGATCACCAGTTGATTGCGGCCATAGTCGCCCAGCCCTGCCTTGACCGC
>JAGRLM010000429.1:0-3349 GCA_020441795.1 Nitratireductor sp. | reverse complement strand
GCCGCCTCATGGCTGTATTCGCGGCCCGTTGAAGCGCCTGCCAGGGCCGATGGATAGGTATCAACCAGATCCCGGTCCATCGAATGCCCCAATACGATGACATGGCCAATTCCGGGCGGCAGATTGTTGGGAGCCTCGCTGAAATCGCGGCTGTCGACCCTGCTCTTGTACATCCAGCGTTCGTCATGCTCGGTAATGCCGGCAAGGTCGGCTCCGAAGAACCGGGCAATCCGCTTTATCTCTGCCGACATAGCCTTCGGGTCATCCACCGGGAGGCGATCATCGGCAACGGGCGTATCCAGCGAGACGGGTGACTGGAAACCCTCGCGCCTTCCTTCTGCCTCGCCGCGAGCCGTCACCATGTCGGAAACCGACCATGCAGCGTTGCGCAGCGCGAAGTCGCGCTGTGAAAAGCCCTCGCCGCGTCGCGGCGCGGCTTTCATGCGATAACTCTCGAAAAAGCCCAACGCGTCGTCAGACCTGACCTTTTCGTCCCAGAATGCCCGGGTAAAGATATCATCTCTTTGCACGAAGCGGGCGAAGTCGGGCCCGACTTCTATCCCCACTGACCGGTCCGCCTCTGCAAATCGCGCGTTAAGCCGCGCAATCAGCTCGGCCTCTTCCTGCTCCTCATCCTGATTCCTGGGCCAGATCTTCTTCAAGCTTTTCCTCCGCCGTCACGCACCATGGCAGACAAATCCCGATGATTGTAGTATTGATTGATTCTGGCAGGTCTGGGAGCCTGCCTTTTTTGCAAGGTTACAAGGGGAGAGACATGAACCTTAGCGCACCAACAATGATCGTATTTCTGGTGTCCGTGGTCCTGGCGGTGCTGGGGCTCCTGACCCGTTACGCAGGCATCAGCATCGGACTGGAATCATTTCACTGGGCATTGCTGGCCTATATCGTTCTTGCGGTTGGCAACCTGATGAAAGGCCTTTGAGGCACAACCTATTCTGAATGACCCTGGTCAAAAGGGCCGCAGGCAAGTCTGTCTGCGGCCCTTTTCTTGATGAATTCCCGATTTTTCAGACTGCTGATTTTCACGACCCGCGGCCCGGCGGCAGCCCGAACATTGCCACATTATCACACATTTTCAGCCCATTTCCTGCCTTTTTGATACCCGCAAGTACTCCGCGTTGGGCGGGCTTCACCTTCACCAAAAAGGAGGAGCAAAAAAATGCCAGATACAGGGTGGGAAAACAGTTGGGAACAAAATCCGACTTTATTGGCGAACAGGGATAATCGAAAATCGGGCTTCGCGCCTTATGGCAATCCGGTTCCGCAATCTGGAACACATTTCGGACCGGTGACATCGCAAGCCTCCGCTTCGCCATTGCAACAGGCAATGCGTGCGGCCGATATCCGTACCGAACTCGAGGAGATGGATGACATATCCACCTTCGAAAGTGATGATGATTCGGCAGCAATGTCATCGCAGCAAGCGCCGCTGATGCAACCAAGTCTGGAGGAATTGCTCGAAGCCGAAATGGCTGCGACACATGCCACCAATACGATCCATGGCGGACGTGTGTCCGGCTCTCCCTACAGTCATCAACCCGATATCCCTGACGATTCCGCCCTTGCCGACCTCGCAACCCATGAAGTGGCGAGGGCCTGCCGCGATATCGTCGATGATGCGCGAACCGAAGCAATCCTCAATCGCATTTCGCAAAAGCGCCGTGAGGCTGCCGAAATCCTCAGATTGCGCGCCCTTGGCGCAAGCACTCCGGCCGTTGACGATAGAGATGACGAAAGCGATGAACCCGAGGCTGCCAATGCGGCGACAAGAGCAGGACCCGACTACGGGATAGACATTGCACAGGATCCCCCTACCCGCAATTTTCTCTTCGCCTTCAACGCACGCCGCCTCGCATATGCAACGGCGATGATTGCGATCATGGCCGGATCTGCGACGGTATGGAAATACGGACCGCCATTGGATCTGGCAGCCCTTGCGGGCGTTGAAAATCCTGCGACGCAGGCCGAAGCCCTGCCGAAGGATGAAAGAATTGCCGATATGCCGGCACAAACCGTCACCGTATCGTCAGCGATCGCCAAGCCGGTTTCGGCCGACGCAACAAGCATGCCGGTTCCCCTTCCTGCAAGCAGGGAGGATTGGAGCGCAACCCTTGCCGAGCGGCTTGGTCCGGCCCTGCAAACACCCGGGCAAAACGCAAGGCCTCAACCAAAGGTCGTTGCGCAGACCAGCAGCCAGAAGCAAGAGGCACCATTGCCGAAAGGCCCGCAGCAATCCGCAACATCCGAGCTCGCCTTTGCCAGCGAACCGGCTCCGGCGGGTGAAACTGGGCGAAAGGCGATTACGGCAATCACCGCGATTACCCAACCTCAACCTGCAAATACACCGACTGCTGAGGCCGCGACTTCACAAGCACCGACTTCACAGGCACCGACTTCACAGGCACCAACAGCAAATCCGGTGGCAGACGAAGCCGGCAACACCAACGCATCAGGTTCGCCTCTGCAAGCCCGCAAGGCAGACGAGGTGGATTTGGCACTGGCTTCCGCAATGGGCCTTGAAAGCCTGAGTGAAGCAGCAAGGGCACGGCTGCGCGAAAAACTCGTCGCAGGCGAATGTCTGGCACCAGCATTGGCAGAAGCCTTCGGACAGGTGCCGGTTCTCGCCATGCGTGATCTGGTGCAGAAACTCGACAGTGGGTGCTGACCATGAAACCATTGCAGAAACCAACAGGCCATCGCGGATTGGCGATGGCCATCATGGCTGCGGCACTCATCTTGCTGGCCTCGATCCTTTCCCTTGCAACGCCCGGCAAAGCCGCCGAATTTGAGAAGAACATTGTCACCGGCGGAGCCAAGGGAACCTATATCCAGATCGGCAAGGATCTCGCCGAGATAGAGGCGCAATGCGGCCTCACGCTGAACGTGCAGGAGAGTGCTGGCTCACTGGAAAATCTCGTCGCGGTCAAGAACCGGCTCTTCACCCAATTCGGTATCGTCCAGAGTGATGTGCTCGACTATGTTCGCAGCTACTCCGCCAATGACGCCGAACTGAGCCGCTCGCTATGGGGGGTGCGCATCATGTTTCCCCTCTACAACGAGGAAATTCACGTGCTTGCCAAACGCGACATCAACTCGCTTGCCGACTTGAAAGGTCGAAAGGTCGCCATCGGCGCTGCGGACAGCGGCACTTATCTGACGGCAACCCTGGTGCTCGACATCATGCGCGTCAGGAATGCCGAGCGGCTGGCAATATCCAGCGCCGATGCCTTGCCCAAATTGATGAGCGGCGAGATTGATGCCCTGTTTTATGTGGCTGGCGCACCTGCTGCCCTGTTTTCAGACGTCCGCATCGACGGCTCGCAATTGC
>JAGRLM010000428.1 GCA_020441795.1 Nitratireductor sp. | reverse complement strand
TCTGCCAGACCGAGCGGCCAAAATACTTCTCGTTGTAGAGTTCCGGATTGGTGTCGAAAGGATAGATCAGGAAAAGCGGGCCTTTTTCACGCACAGACAATTCCTTGCCGTCAATGCGAGTGGCAAGGATGGTGTCGAGTTCAAACGCATCTTCGACCGGAACATCCGCCGAATAGTCGTTGAGTGCCTTGACCACGAGTTTGCTACCCTTGGCACCAGCTGCTTCCAGAACTGCCTTGAGGAGCGGGCCGTCAAAGCTGGGCTTGCCTTCTGTCCAGGGTGTTTCTGCCTTTGTCTTGTGCTGCTCCAGTGCTTCCAGCATAGCGAGGTCGAAGTTCGATTTGCCGTCTCCATTGGTCTGCGACACCGAGCCGGTGATCGTCAGGATGACTTCTCCGGTAGGCTTGTCGAGCGCAAATGCTGAAGGCAGCGATGCAAGAAGGAAGGCAAATGCGGCGGCTGCCGTTGCTAGTCTGTTTTTCATACAGGCTCTTGATTCCGTATCTGGATTGATTGGGTCCGGGCGGTTCGGCCCGGTTTTGTTGCCCTTATGCATGGTCCGCTTTAACGCTCGTTCAAACGAATGGTTCAATATTTAACAATTGCAATCCGCCCTGTTGATACAGGCAGTTCTCGAGCTGCAACGGATGAATTGGCTATAGTGGCAAACGGCGAAGCTGGCAGACTTGGCGCATTGCCGGGATTGACGTATACGGGCGCCGTAGCGGGTCTGGTGTCAGGTCTTGTTGACGGAAACGGGAATGCGGCATCCCGGCAAACCGGTTTTCGCCGCGAGCAGGATCAGGAATTTGATGGTCAGGAACAGAGCCTTTGTAATGGGACACCCGATAGCGCAGTCCCGCTCGCCGATGATGCACGGCTATTGGCTGCAGCAATGCGGCATTGAAGGCAGCTATGAAAGGGTCGATGTTCCCGAAGCCGGTGTTGCAGAATTCTTTTCCGGTTTCAGGGAAAACGGCTGGATTGGCGGCAATGTCACGGCGCCCGACAAATTGGCCGTCATTCCCTATCTCGACAGGCTGGATGAAGTTGCAACCATGATGGGATCGGTCAATACCATCTATTGGGAAAATGGCGAGCTTGTTGGCGGCAATACCGATGCAACGGGCTTTCTGGGAAATCTCGACGAATTGGCGCCGGATTGGCAAAAGCGGGTTCGGCGCGCACTGGTGCTGGGGGCAGGGGGCGCTGCGCGAGCGGCGGCTTATGGCTTGAAGACGCGCGGAATAGCCGTTTCGATTGTCAACCGCACCCAGTCAAAGGCCCAGGAAATTGCTGCGCATTTTGGCGGCATGACAGCGCATTCAAACGAGGATGCCGCGAGCCTGATGGCTCAATCGGACCTTTTGGTAAATGCCACGTCTCTGGGAATGTTGGGCAAGGAGGCGCTGGAGGTGGATCTTTCCGCGCTGAAAGCCGGGGCTATCGTCAATGATCTCATTTATGTCCCGCTGGAAACCGAAATCCTGCGCCAGGCAAGGGAGCGGGGGCATGAAACCGTCAACGGCCTTGGCATGCTGCTGCACCAGGGCGTGGACGGCTTCCGTCGCTGGTTTGGCAAGACCCCTGTCGTTACAGACGAACTGCGAACCCTCATCATCAATGATATCCGGGAAAAGACACCAGGTGCCTGACGGCAATCCCTGCTTGCCACAACATCCACCGACCCAATTGCCAAGATGATGGCCGACACCTGTGTTTCAAATCCGCTCGCTGGCAAAAGGGGACACATCCTGTTGCTGGCGGTCATGGTAAACATTTGATGAATTTGTAGTTGACGCAAAGAACCTTTTCATTGGAGACTGGAATGGGGCGTCCGAAGCAGGGCAGAGTTGGCGCAGGCGGATAACTTTTCGGAGTAATTGAACTCACGGACGAGTGTCTGGTCTGGAATATCGAATTTCTACTTCCTTCGGATTTGATCTGGCTATCAACCCGTCTGGGAGGGAATATCGATGACAACCATCACGGTCAGTCCAACACCTGCAGCAACATTCACATTCGCTGATTTCGTCGATTTCCTGGACTGGTTGCTGATCGAGGCAGTCGTCTCCAATACAAGCCCAACTTCTTTCACGTTGTCTGGCACCTATGGCGGGCAGGCCATATCTGTCAGCGTTACCGGTGCAGCCTTGCAGTATCAGGTGGTTGGACCCGACACATATGTGATCGGCGGTACAGTCACGGAATTGCAGATTACGGCTGACTCCGTCGACCAGGGTACGATCTACACTTCCATCGACATGGCGGTGCTTGCGCCGATCATCGCCGATGATGCAAGCGGCACAACACCCGCAGGCATTGAGAATTTCTTTTTGTCCGCAGACTGGAACTATACCGCAGCTGCACAGGTAATAGCCCCCGAAGGCGCGCTGGTCGGAGACAACGTGGCGTTTAATCCGGTTGGCAATGACGATGTCGTGCTGAGCAACTTCGACGATGTTCTGTTCAGCGGTGACGGAAATGACACCGTAGCTGGCGGGCAGGGAAATGACACCGTCAATGGCGGTCTGGGCGATGATACTCTCGTGCTGCAAGGGGTATTGGCCGATTACACATTTTCGGCAAATGGCAATGGCTGGTTCACCGTCGTCGACAGCCAGACTGGCAGAGACGGAACCGACATCTTCACCTCTTTTGAAAACGTCCAGTTTTCAGACACGACTGTACAGCTTTGGTCGCTGGTTGGCTTCCCAGGCTGGACATTTGGCACATCCGGTCCGGACAATCCCTTCAACGGCACAACCGGAAACGACGTATTGGCAGGCCTTGAAGGGGATGACTTCATCTATGGTTTTGAGGGAGAGGACACCTTCAGCGGGGGTGCCGGTAACGACACCATCGACGGCGGGTCTGGAACTACCGACGACGCCAACTTCTTCTGGGATGCAGTTGACTATCATTTCGAGCAATTCCAGGGCGGTTTCCAGGGCGTCACCGTCAATCTGGCAACGGGGGTCGCTACCGACACCTTCGGCAACACGGACACGTTGATCGATATCGAACGCATCTTTGGTACCAATTTCGCCGACAACATCACGGGTGGAAATGAAGACGAAGGCTTCGACCCGAATGGCGGCAATGACACCATTGATGGCGGCGGCGGGTTTGACCAGCTGATCTACCAGATCGCTTCTGGAGTCGGTGGTTTCCAGGGGATCAATGCCACCTTCACGGGAACCAATTCCGGCACGGTTATCGATCCTTGGGGTGATACCGACACGTTCTCCAACATCGAAGCGATCAACGGAACCGAATTCGACGATACCATCACCGGCAACAGTTCCGACACACGCTACCGCACATTGGCGGGCAATGACGTGATCGATGGTGGTGGCGGCTTCGACTTTGCCGACTATGCGCGTGATGCGTCCTATGGCGGCACCGGTGGCATTTCATTCAATCTCAACAACGTCGATGGCAATGGCTTTTCCCAAGTGATTGACGGCTTCGGCGACACTGACCTTGTAAAAGGCGTTTTTCGGTTCCGCGGTACCGGATCATCTGACACAATGGTCGGCGACAACAACGATTCTAGATTTGACGGTGGCGACAGTGCTGACGTCTTGTCGGGCGGCGGTGGCGTGGACGATCTGCGCGGCGACAATGGCGATGATGTCATCACCGGCGGTCTTGGCAATGACAGCCTCACCGGCGGTAACGACGCCGACAAGTTCATCTTCGCCGTAGGCGATGGCCAGGACACGATCACCGATTTTGACTTCGCTGAAGGCGACAGGATTGTAATCGGCTCTTATGGTTTCACCAGTACCGGTGATTTCAGCGGCTTCTCTTTCAACGGTACCGACACCATCATTGATTTCAACGGTGTGGACCAGGTCACGGTTGCAGGCGTTGACCTGACCGCTCTGGTTGATCCCAATGCTGCCTTCGATTTTGCCGCATCCGGCAACGTCGTTCAGGGAACGCCCGGAAACGACGTCCTCAATGGAACCGGAGGCGATGATCTCTATCTGCCGGGCGACACCGATCCGTTCGGCGAAGATGTGCTTTTCGCCAGCGGCGGCAATGACGAATTCGATTTTGTTGGCGCTGGCCCCAATGGCGGCTTCTATTCGCTTGCCTATTGGCAATTGCCGGCTTTCACCAATCTGACGGTGACGATCGGGGTAAGTTCCGGCACTATCGTGAAGGACGGGATTGGTACCGACACGCTCACCAATATCGATCAAATTGACGGTTTCATTGGCGGTCTGGGCCTGTATGGCCCCTTCATGGGAGATGATACTTTCATTATCGACCCATTCGGCGTGAAGTTCTTTGATCTTTCCATTGGAGGGGGAACAGACACGCTGGCGGTTACGGGAGTGGGAACCGTCAGGGTCGGGTTCGACGCATATAACGGCGTGGTCGTCGACGCCAATGCCGGGACAGCTACGGAAGTCGGTGGCTCTTCGTCACTGACGTGGACTGGCTTCGTTCGGCAATGGCGAGGTTCCAATTCAGATGACAGTTTCACCGGGACATCCGGCGACGAGCATTTCATCACCGAACAGGGCAATGACACCGTCGATGGTGGAGGCGGGTTCGACACGGTACGCTATGACCGTGCGGGCGTGACCTCGGTCCGGGTCGAATATTCCGCGCAGGGCTCGGCCATCGTGACCGGTGTCTGGAACGGTACATTCTTCACCGACACACTGACCAATATCGAGGCGGTTCGCGGTGCACGCGTCGGACTGACAGAGTTCAGTGGCTCCGCTGGTGACGAAACCTTCATCGCCCGCGGCGGCATCAACTATTTCTATGGTGATGCGGGCAATGATACGCTCAATGCCGGTGGCACCCGCAACCTGTTCGAATTCGACAGCGGCAGCGGTCAGGACACGATCAACAACTTTGTCATCGGGCGCGATGCCATTGACCTGTCCAGTTTCGGCTTCACCGGGACGGGCAGTTTCAACGGCTACAGTTTTGATGGCACCAACACCATCATTGACCTCAATGGCACCGACATCATTACGGTGACGAATGTCAATCTGACGGTCGCCAATGCGAGTGACATCTTCACCTTCAACCTCATCAACGGCACGGCTGGCGACGAGAACGCGGGCGGTCTTGGCGCACTCAATGGCACCGCCAACAACGATGTCATCGATGGCCAGGGCGGCAATGACGAGCTTTACGGCAATGACGGCAACGATATCCTGCGCAGTGGTGGCCAGGACTTCGTCTGGACAGCGATTGACGTTCTCAACGGTGGCGCAGGCGATGACCTGCTTGTAGCCGAAGGCGGAACTGTTCGCATGATCGGCGGAGCAGGCAATGACCTGTTTGTCGTGACCAATGCGTTTGGTGATCCCTGGTGGGACACCGGCATTGCGGACTATTCATCATCAACAAGCGGCATCATCGTCAACCTGACTTCCGGCATCGTCAGCGGCCTGCAATCGGGACAGGTATCCGACGGCCTTGGCGGGACTGATTTCTTCCAGGGGGTCAACCTGTTGCGCGACTCCGATCATGATGATGTCATCGTGGTCGACGGCAGCTATATCACGCAGAATGGCAATGTGTTCGAGGTTCGTCTGAGCGGCGGCAACGACAGCGTCGACTTCACAGGTGTCACCGGGCTTGGCCGTGTCAGCTGGCAACATGCGAGCGACGGCGTGGTTGCAAGCCTTGCCACTGGAACCGCCTACGACATCAATCTCGGCAACGGCGACCAGATCGGCAACGATACCTTTATCAATGCAAACCTGTTGCGCGGGTCGCAATTCGGCGACGAACTATACGGCAATAGTGGAAATAACTTCCTGCGCGGCGAGGGTGGTGACGACTATATTGATGGTGCCGGTGGCACCGATATGGCGCAATACTGGAGTTCTGATACCGGTATCGTGGTCGACCTTTCGCTAGGCACCGGCCAGGTCATTGATGATGGCAAGGGCGGGACCGATACCCTTGTCGATATCGAGCGCATTACCGCTTCGATTTGGGATGACCAGTTGACCGGCGGTTCGGGTGCCGACTGGCTCGCGGGCGTCAACGGCA
>JAGRLM010000427.1 GCA_020441795.1 Nitratireductor sp. | reverse complement strand
ACACCGGCCACGACGGCTCGATGGGTACAATCCACTCCAACTCGCCGCGTGAATGCCTCAACCGTATCGAATCCATGATCGCCATGGGCGGCTACAACCTTCCTGCCAAGACCGTGCGCGAAATCATTGTCGGTTCGGTTGACGTGATCATCCAGGCACAGCGCCTGCGCGATGGTTCGCGCCGCATCACCCACATTACCGAAGTGGTGGGCCTCGAAGGCGACGTCATCACCACCCAGGACGTGATGCTCTACAAGATCACCGGCGAAGATGCGAATGGCAAGCTTACCGGGCAGCATTACACCACCGGTGTCGGGCGTCCGGTATTCTGGGAGCGTGCACGCTATTACAACGAGGAAGCAAGACTGGCAGCAGCGCTTGATGCTTCGCCAACAATGGACAACTAGGTCACCGCCCCATGTTTGGAATTGACATCAATATCCTGGCTTTTGTCGGCCTCGCTACACTGGCGGGTGCCGGCATCATCTATGCCCTCCTGTTCGACAAGGTTTCCAACGAGGTTCGCCAGGAAAAGCGGGTCAAGACCATCGGCTCACGCCATGAGGTGTCGAGGGCGAATGCTGCTGCCAGGATCAACGAAACCGCCAAGCGCAAGAAAAGCGTTCAGGATTCGTTGAAGGAACTGGAAGACAAGCAGCGCGAGAAGCAGAAGAAGAGCGTCGGGCTCAAGAAACAGATCCAGCAGGCGGGTCTCAAGATCACCATGCAGCAATTCCTGCTGATCTCGATTGGCTCGGGAATTTTCTTCATCCTGATTGCATTCCTGATGGGAGCCCCGCTCCTTGTGGCAGTGGGTGCAGGTTTTGTCGGTGGCCTCGGTTTCCCGCGCTGGATGGTCGGGCAAATCCGCAAACGCCGCATGAACGCCTTTCTTGCTGAATTTCCCAATGCGGTTGATGTGATCGTGCGCGGTGTGCGTGCCGGCTTGCCGCTGAATGACTGCATGGCGATCATCGCGAAAGAGGCCAAGGCCCCTGTATCGACTGAGTTCCAGCGGATCATCGAAGGTCAGCAGATGGGCCTGCCGATGAACGAAGCGATCGTCAAGCTCTACGACAACATGCCTTTGCCCGAGGCCAACTTCTTCGGCATCGTCATCGCGATCCAGCAGCAGGCGGGCGGCAATCTTTCCGAGGCACTTTCGAACCTGTCCAACGTTCTTCGTGACCGCAAGAAGATGAAGATGAAGATCCAGGCAATGTCGGCCGAAGCCAAGGCATCAGGCGGCATTATCGGCGCCCTGCCATTCCTGGTGGCGCTTCTCGTCTATCTGACAACACCTGACTACATCAAGATTCTCATCACCGATCCGACCGGCAACATTGTCCTGCTTTGCGCGGGGATATGGATGACCATCGGCATCCTGGTGATGAAGAAAATGATCAACTTCGACTTTTAGGACATCATCGTGCTCGACATTGCCTATGCGCTTATCGAACCGGCCAACCTACTGGCGCTCTTCTGCGCGCTGGCCGTGTTTGCGACGATCCTGACCGTGGCAATGCCCTTGCTTGCACGCGACGAACTGTCGGTGCGAATGAAGACCGCTGCGCTTGAGCGCGACAAGATCCGTGCCCGTGAGCGTGCCAAGCTGGCCAGCCAGAACAAGCGTGGTCCGGCTGCCTCGCTCAAGCAGGATTCGTCGGGCGTGATGCGCGATCTCGTCGAGAAGCTGAACCTGCGCAAGGCCCTTGCCGACGAAAACACCTTCAACAATCTGAAAATGGCCGGCTACCGCAAGCAGTCGCACATTTACGTGTTCCTGTTTTTCCGTCTCGTCCTGCCATTCATCATGTGGATTGCCGCACTGGTCTATGTCTTTGCGATCATCAATCTCGACCGGCCCTTCATGGTCAAGATGACGATCACCCTGTTCGTTGCCTTTGCCGGCTTTTACGCGCCGAACATGTTCGTCAAGAACCAGATCGGCAAGCGCCAGCTTTCGATCCGCAGGGCATGGCCGGATGCGCTTGACCTGATGCTGATCTGCGTTGAATCCGGCATGTCGCTGGAGGCTGCCTTCCGCAAGGTGGCGCATGAAATCGGCATCCAGTCTCCGCAGCTTGCCGAAGAACTCGTCCTGACAACGGCAGAACTGTCCTATCTGCAGGAGCGCCGCAAGGCCTACGAAAATCTTGCAGCCCGTACCGGTCTTGATGGCGTCAAGGCAGTTTCGATGGCGCTGATCCAGGCCGAACGCTATGGTACGCCGCTCGGCACCGCCCTTCGCGTGCTAGCCCAGGAAAACCGTGACATGCGCATGGCGGAAGCCGAGAAGAAAGCGGCATCGCTGCCGCCAAAGCTGACCGTGCCGATGATCGTGTTCTTCCTGCCCGTGCTGTTCGCGGTCATCATGGGCCCGGCAATGATCCAGATCTTCAAGAAATTCTGACACCCGCACAGCGTTGTCGCCTCCCGGAAATCGGGTGGCACCAGCCCGATCAGGCAGCTACCAACTCCGTAATTTACCAATACGGAGAACTGCAAGATGCATTTCAGATATATGGCAATTCCGACGACCCACGCGCGTGATCTGCAGTCGGGTGGGGTTGATGCCTATGGCAACAAGCCGGAGCGCACCACCAGCGACGGTTCGGGAAATCCCTGCCGCCACTGCCTTCGCGAAATTGCAGGAGGCAAGGGCATGTTGATTGCCGCCTACGCGCCCTTCACATCCCTGCAGCCTTATGCAGAGACTGGTCCGATCTTCGTCTGTGAGGAAATGTGCGAGCGCCATGATGAGACGGCGGCGTTGCCACGACTTTTCGAAAACTGGCAATCGCTTCTGATGCGCGGCTACACTGCGGATGAGAGGATCTTCTACGGAACCGGCCAAATCGTCGAGCCGGAACATTGCCGGGACTATCTCGAAGCCACATTCGCGGACCCGAAAACAGCTTTCGTCCACATTCGCTCAGCCTCGAACAACTGTTTCCAGTGCCGGGTCGAGCGGGTGCGCTGATTTTCTTGGATCGGGGATTTCGGAATCTTGCAGGCTTACTGCGCCTTCTTGTCTTCCGACTTGATCTGGTTCCAGGCATTCTGCTGTGAAAGCATCTGCCGCAGATAGGCGATGTTTGCCTGGGCCTCGTCAGCTGGCAATTCGGCCGACGCCACCTTCTCTGCCTCGTCAAAACGCCCCTGCAATCCGATGACCAGTGCCAGGTTCTGGCGCACGCGGCTGTCAGCGCCGCGTTGCTGGTTTGCCTTGCGCAGATAGGTTTCCGCCGATGCAAGGTCGTTGGACAGCAGATACGACATTCCCAGATTGGAAAGTACCGATGGCTCATTTGGCTGGATATCCAGCGCCTGGCGGTATTTCGCGCGCGCTTCTTCCGGCCGCTCCAGCTGGTCAAGGATTGCTCCATTGGCAGACAGGAGGCGCCAGTCCGGATTGTCCGGCTTCTGGGCACGCTCGATTACCCCCAGCGCCTCGCGGAAATTGCCCGACGACGCCAGGGCCTTGCCATAGGCTGAAAGTACTTCATTGTCCTTGGGATAGTAGATGACAAGCTTGCGCATCACGGCGAGTGCCTGGTCATCACGCCCGGTCATCCTCAACAGCGATGCGAAGGCCAGGCCATTGGCCTTGTCCTGCGGCGACTTCTCGTATTTGGCGCTGTATTTGCGCGCCAGATCGTCGAGCTGGGTTGCCGACATCTGCGACAGCGAGGTGGAGTTTCGCGTCGAGATCGAACCGGTCGTCGTCGTGTCCCTCGCGCAACCTCCTGCAAGCAATGCTGCCGCTATCACCGCGACTGATGTTGTGGATCGGAATGTGCGAGCAAATCTGGTCATGGGAACCCTGCGTCGAAGGAAGTTCAACAATTCTGGAGCCAGCGCATCTTGCGGGCTGCTATCCCAAGAAATAATCTGTTAACCCTAATGGATGGTTAACCGGACTGGCAGTCGGCCATTCCAGCAGCAAGGCAATCAGGGCAGGCAGCAATCATGAGCCATCCGGCATTCAGCACACGCAAGACCAATTCAATTCCCGTCCATCTCGTTGACAGCAGGGACTTCAAGAGCGGAAAGGCTTCGCTTCCCGGTTTCGCCATCGACTGGGCCAAAAGGACCGGGTTTTCAGGCAAGAAAGGCACGCTTTGCCTTGTTCCCGATGGCTCGGCTGGCGGTAACGGCATTGCCTGCGCGCTTTTTGGCCTCGGCGATGATCCGCGCGCTCTGGATGCCGGTCGCCTGCCGCGCCTGCTGCCCGAAGGCAACTGGCATTTTGCTGATGCAGCACCTGATGCAACCTTGTCGAGCCTTGGATGGCTCCTGGGCGCTTATCGCTACGACCGTTACCGCAAGGATGCACCATGGAAGGCGCGTCTTGTCCCAGGCGCTGATATCGATACAGCCGCCATTTCCGGGATTGCCGATTCGGTTTTCCTCGCGCGCGACCTGATCAATACCCCGACCAACGACCTTGGACCGGCTGAGCTTGAGGCAGCCATTCGCAAGCTTGCCGGCGAGTTCAAGGCCAAGGTTGGCTCGATAGTTGGCGACAAACTGCTCGAGAAGAATTTCCCGATGGTGCATGCGGTCGGGCGTGCCAGCGCCAGCGCGCCGCGCATTGTCGAATTCAAATGGGGCAAGGCATCCGATCCGAAGGTTACCCTTGTCGGCAAGGGCGTGTGTTTTGATTCCGGCGGCCTCAACATCAAGCCCGGCGACAGCATGGCACTGATGAAAAAGGACATGGGGGGCGCTGCCAACATTCTGGCACTGGCTCGAATGATCATGACCGCAAGGCTGCCCGTGCGCCTGCGTGTCATCATCGCAGCTGTCGAGAACTCGATTTCGGCCAATGCCTTTCGTCCCGGCGACATTCTCAATTCCCGCAAGGGAACCACCGTCGAGATCGGCAATACCGATGCCGAAGGCCGCCTGATCCTGGGTGATGCGCTGGCTTGGGGTGATGAAGAGGCACCTCAAATCATGATCGACATGGCAACCCTGACAGGTGCAGCGCGCATTGCATTGGGTCCGGACCTTCCGGCCATGTTCAGCGATGACGACGGCTTCTGCGCCGACATGATGGCATCAGGCGCGTCGGTGGAAGATCCGGTCTGGCGTTTGCCATTGTGGAAAGGCTATCGTGCGGGCCTGTCATCGAACATTGCCAATATCTCCCATATCGGCAAGGGCCCGCAGGGCGGCTCGATCACGGCGGCACTTTTCCTGCAGCATTTTGTTGAAAAGGCAAAGACCTGGGCGCATTTCGATATCTTTGCCTGGGCGGCTGCTGAAAAGCCATCCTGTCCCATCGGTGGTGAGGCACAGGCAATCCGCGCGATTTTCGAGGTTATGAAAAGCCGCTTCCCGGTCGCATGATCTGAGGGCTGAATTAGGCGCTGCGTTGTGCTCCCTTGCGCATTTTCCGTCTCCGTGGCTAAATGATACGGGAACGAAACGAATTTGGCTGCGGGACGAGGCCGGACCATGGCAATTGATCTCAAGGCAGAACAGGCTCTCAAGCTCTGGCATGAAGTGTCGACGGCAATGGTTCACGGCAACGAGCCGGACCTGACCCAGCGCCAGTTTACCATCCTGCTGACCGTCTATCTCGAGCCTCCTCCGCATACCGTGCGTGGCCTGGCAGCCCGCCTCAATGTCACCAAGCCTGTCATCACCCGGGCGCTTGACACGATGGGCGCAATGAAACTTCTCAAGCGTCGCCGCGATGAGCGCGACCGGCGCAATGTCATCATCCAGCGCACCGTGGAGGGCTCACTGTTTCTCGAGACCTTTGCCGATACGGTGCGCACCAAAGCAAGGGAACTGCCCAGGTGAACCTCTCCCGATTGCCGGTTCTCGATCCCCTCGATCGCAGGCTCAATGCCTGGCGTGACGACCTTGCCGATGCGCGCCTCGAGGGCAGGGTCATGGCCGCGCGCTTCGTGACCGGCAGGCCTGCAACCGTAGCGCAGCCATTGGTCGACCTGCGCCGCGAGCCGCGAATGGAATGCGGCATTGACCATCAGTTGCTGCGTGGAGAGCCGGTGGAAATATTCGAGCGCTCCGGTGACTGGGCGTGGGTCAAGGCGGGTATCGATGGGTATGTCGGCTGGACGGCCGTTTCGGCGCTCGACAACAAGCCGCTTGAAGCCAGTCATCGCATCATCGCGCCGCGCACATTCGTCTATCCGGGTCCGGATCTGAAAATCCCGCATTCACATGCCCTTTCGATGGGCAGTCTCGTGGCTATTGACGGCGAAGCGGAAACGCGTGGAACCCGCTACCTGCAATTGGCTGGTGGCGGCTTTATCGTGGCACGCCATGCCGCTGCCCTCGACGAACTGGCCTCCGACTATGTGGCAGTCGCGCAAGGCCTGATGCATACGCCCTATCTGTGGGGTGGCACTTCCGGCTTTGGCATAGACTGCTCCGGCCTCGTACAGCTTGCCATGCGAATGTGCGGCCGAACCGTGCTGCGCGATTCGGACATGCAGGCAGCCAGCATTGGCGAGGAGATCGACCCGGGCAAAGACTGGTCGAACCTGCAACGCGGTGACCTTGTGTTCTGGCGGGGCCATGTCGGTATAGTCGAGGGCGAAGGCAAGCTGCTCCACGCAAATGGCAATACCATGGATGTCACGAGCGAGCCGCTCACTGCGGCAATCGAGCGTATCGAACGCCTTTATGCCCTGCCGACGGGCTGCAGGCGTCCCTGAAAATTACTGGATGTTCAATATCCCGCCTTGCGGTCAACGACGTCGCTGAAGGGTTGGCCTGCCTCATGCTGGCGCATCTGCCTCAGCATTTGCGGCACCAGATGACGCGGGTCTGAAACCGCTGCAGCATGGGGCGTCACGAATACCCGCGGATGCGCCCAGAGCGGGCTTTCTTCCGGCAGGGGTTCGGTCTCGAAGACGTCAAGGCTCGCCGCCATCAGGGTTCCGCTTTCAAGCGCGGCCAGAATATCAGTCTCCACCTGCAAGCCGCCGCGCCCGGCATTGATCAGCACTGGTCCGCCGAGCGGCGTCTCGCGCTTGAGCCTGCCGAGCAGGCCGGAATTGATGATGCCGCGGGTCTCATCGGTAAGCGGCAGGAGAACGACAATGATGTCACTTGTTCCAAGCATTTGCGTCAGCCCGGCTTCACCGTGATGGCAGTCAACGCCCGCGACCGCTTTCGGCGAACGGCTCCAGCCCGCGACCCTGAAGCCCAGCATTGCAAGCTTGGCAGCGGCATCACATCCAAGGACGCCAAGGCCCATGATGCCCACCGTCACATCACGCGCCGATGGCTGCTCGCCTTCATGCCAGACCCGTGCCCTCTGTTGTGCCCGATAGATATTGCCCTGTCGCAAATGGTCGAGCACCTGCCAGACAACATATTCGCTCATCCGCATCGTCAGGTCATCGGCAACGATGCGCACGATCGGTACGTCCGGCAACTGGTTGTCGCGAAAGATATGGTCAACGCCTGCACCGAGCGAAAAGATCGCTTCGAGGTTTGGCAAATCAGCAAGAATTCCGGGCGGCTGTTTCCACACGACTGCATAGCGGATCGACGGGTCGGCCCTCGTATCAGGTTCAAGCACCACTTCGCGGTCCGGCGCATGCACCTTGAATTGCCGGACCCAATGCGATGGATCCCAACCCGTGACCGACATTAGTATGCGTTTGGCAACGGTTTGATTCATTGGCTGACAACTCCGGCCGGTGCGGTTTTCAGTTCGAACGCGGCTGCAATCAGCGCCTTGGTGTAGTCGGTCTGTGGTGCATCGAATATCTGGTCAACGCTACCCGCCTCGACCACCTTGCCATTGCGCATGACGATGACCTCATTGGCGAGTGCCCGCACCACTTTCAGGTCATGGCTGATGAACATGTAGGCCAGATTGTGCCTTGCCTGCAATTCACGCAGCAGATCGACAACCTGCGCCTGCACGCTCATGTCGAGCGCCGATGTGGGTTCATCCAGCATGATGAAGCGCGGCTCCAGTACCAGCGCACGGGCAATGGCGACGCGCTGGCGCTGGCCGCCGGAAAATTCATGCGGATAGCGATGCCGGGTTTCGGGATCAAGTCCGGTTTCCGCAAGGGCTGCGGAAACCTTCGCGTCCCGTTCATCGGCGCTGAGGTCAGGCTGATGGATGCGCAAGCCTTCCGCAACGATTTCGGCAATCGACATGCGCGGGCTGAGCGAGCCGAAGGGGTCCTGGAAAACCACCTGGATCTGGCGGCGCAGCGGACGCATCTGCTTGAAGCTATTGCCGTCTATGCGCTGGCCGCCAAACCGGATTTCCCCGGTAGAAGAGATCAGCCGGGTCAATGCCAGGCCAAGCGTGGTCTTGCCCGATCCCGATTCGCCTACCACGCCAACCGTCTGGCCGGCGCGAATGGTGATGTCGATGCCATCCACCGCCTTTACGTTGTCGACCGTCTTGCGCAGGAAGCCGCGCTTGATCGGAAACCAGACCTTCACATCCCGTCCTTCCATCACGACCTCTGCGTCGGGCCGTGCAGCCGGGGCCTTGCCCTTCGGCTCGGCGGATAGCAGGTGGCGGGTATATTCATGCTGCGGATTTCGAAACAGTTCTTCCGTTGCGGCATGTTCGACGATCTTCCCGCCCTGCATCACGCAGGTCCGATCCGCAAAGCGGCGCACGATCCCCAGATCATGGGTAATGAACAGCATCGACATGCCGCGCTCGGCTTGCAGCTTTTCCAGCAATTCCAGGATTTGCGCCTGAACTGTCACGTCAAGTGCGGTGGTCGGCTCATCGGCAATGAGGAGTTCGGGATCATTGGCCAGCGCCATGGCAATCATCACGCGCTGGCGTTGGCCGCCGGAAAGCTGATGCGGATACGCGTCCAGCCGCTTTTCGGGATCACGAATGCCGACCTGGCGCATCAGTTCAAGCGTCCGCTCGCGCGCTTGCGAACCGCGCATTCCCTGATGCACCTCAAGGATTTCGCCAATCTGCCGCTCGATCGAATGCAGCGGATTGAGCGAGGTCATCGGCTCCTGGAAGATCATGGTGATGTCGTTGCCACGTACCCGGCGCAAATCGGTTTCGTCGGCGTCGAGCAGGTTTTCACCCTTGAAATGGACCGACCCCGACGGATGGCTGGCGGGCGGATAAGGCAGCAATTTCAGCACTGAAAGTGCCGTCACGGATTTTCCCGAACCCGATTCCCCTACCAGTGCAACCGTCTCGCCCCGGCCGATGTCGAAGGACACATGGTCAACGGCAAGATTGACCTTGCCCCCCTGTGTGAAGGCTACCGACAAGTCACGGATTTGCAGGATCGGCTCGTTGCTCATCGTTCCTGCCTCATTTGAAGGTCTTGCGCGGATCGAAGGCATCGCGCGTTGCCTCGCCCACGAAGATCAGCAGCGACAACATCAGGGCTATGACGCAAAAGCCGCTCAATCCGAGCCACGGTGCCTGCAGATTGTTGCGACCTTGCGACAGCATTTCGCCCAGCGACGGCGATCCCGGCGGCATCCCAAGGCCGAGGAAATCGAGCGAGGTCAGCGTCGTGATCGATCCGTTGAGGATGAAGGGGATGAAGGTCAGCGTCGCCACCATGGCATTGGGCAGCACATGGCGAAACATGATCGGCCAGTTGCCAACGCCAAGGGCGCGGGCCGCGTTGACATATTCGAAATTGCGCGCTCGCAGGAATTCGGCGCGCACGACGCCGACAAAGCCGAGCCAGCTGAACAGCAGCATGATGCCAAGCAACACCCAGAAGCCCGGCGGCAACACAGCCGCAATGATCAGCAGGATGTAGAGCACAGGCATTGATGACCATATCTCGATGAAGCGCTGGAACA
>JAGRLM010000426.1 GCA_020441795.1 Nitratireductor sp. | reverse complement strand
TGCCGTCATCGCCGGTCTTTGTGTAGATCTTGTTGAGGATCACCATGGAAAACTCCGCGAAACGGTAATTGTCGAACCTTTGGGACGGGTTTTTGGAATTCAACCCCGGCCAGACATGTAGAGTGCAGTCATCACAACGACCAGTGCAATGAACTGAAAAAGGATGCGCAACCGCATCAGGTTCTGCGAACGGCTGGCGCTACCCCCGCGTTTCATGTTCCACAGCCCGAGCGCCAGAACAATGACGACAGCCGACAGGGCTACGGGTATCAGGGTGGCGAATATGTTCATTTTTCAGGATCCTGAAGTCAGACATGGTTCACTAGTGCCATGCGTCGCAATTTGCCATGGGGCAAATTTCCACATGCGCACAGCGAGTTCATCGTCAGTCATTGCCCATCAATAACCGGTCCATGAACCATTGGGGTGTGATGCTGCGAATGTGCAGCAAAACGGCTGAGGGAATGGTAACAGGATATTGTGCCTTCGGTTTGGTCGAATTCAAGGCATGGCTGAGCTTGCGATAGACGGCTTCCGGTCCCAGGCGAAACCGGTTCACGCCACCGCCGGATTCAAGCTTTCCCAGATGGTGGCGGTAGGTTTCGCGGTGGACGCTGTTCTCGACATCGATATTGGCGCGGGCCTTGGCAAGGGCGTTGTCGCCGAAACGTGAAGTGATTGGCCCCGGTTCGATCAGTGAAACATGGATGCCGGTGCCCATCAATTCGAGCCGCTGGGTGAGGAACAGGCCTTCAAGGGCGTGCTTGGACGCATTGTAAGCGCCGCGCCAGCGATAGGGCACAATGCCAAGGATCGAAGAGCAATGGACGATGCGGCCATGCCCCTGCTTTCGCATGACAGGAAGCAGCAGGCGAATGAGCTGGTGCGGGCCAAACAGGTTGGCTTCGAACTGCTCCCGCAAGACTTCAACCGGCAGATCTTCGATGGCACCGGGCTGGCCATAGGCTGCGTTGTTGAACACTGCGTCCAATGTGCCGCCCGTGGCAGCAAGCACTTTTTCAACTGCGGCCCTGATCGAGTTCCCGTCGCAATGTTCGAGGTAGACGGGTTGGAGGCCCAGTTTGGCAAGGGCGGCAAGATCTTCATCCTTGCGGGCGGTGGCAAACACGTTCCACCCCTCTTCCCTGAGGTGGATGGCGCAATGGCGGCCGATCCCCGAGGAGCAACCTGTTACAAGAATCGATCTGGACATTGGGGTCATGCACCTCCATTTTCGCCTGCACCTGAAGAGAGTGCAGACTTTGGCCGAAAGTGAAGCGAATCAATATCCGCCCGGCAAGCTGGCATTGCGCCATGCCATAGCGTTGCGCAATGGCGTTGTGCAATTCGGCAAGGACGATGGCTGGGCGATTGCCAGCCATATCACGCTGTCGGGAATCATGGCGCTGTTTCCCTTTCTCATTTTCTGCACAGCGCTTGCCGCCTTCTTCGACCTGGGCAATTTCCCCGATACCGCAGTGCATCTGATGTTCGATATCTGGCCTGATGCGGTAGCAGGCGCGATATCGTCGGAAATTCGCACGGTGCTGACCCAGCCGCGCGGCGACATCCTCACGATTGGGGCAATCGTGGCGCTGTTCTTCGCGTCAAGCGGGGTGGAGGCCCTGCGGTTGGGGCTCAATCGCGCCTATGGCGGGAAGGAGAAACGGCATGTCCTGGTCATGCGGGCACAGAGCATCCTGTTCGTTCTTCTGTCCGCCGTCATGGTTGCAACTATCGCCATATTGCTGGTTTTCCTGCCGATTGGCTGGGCGATTGCCCGCAAGGTCGTGCCATGGCTCGACAGCTATGAAAGCATGGTGGGTTTCTGGCGGGTCGCAGCGTCGATATTCGTGCTGATTGTGGCACTGCCTGCCTGCCACAAATGGCTTCCTGCAGGGTCGCGCAGATTTGCCAGCATCCTGCCGGGAACACTGCTCACGCTGGTGGTATGGTTCATTGCCTCGCTCGCATTTGCGACCTGGCTGGAGCAATTTTCCGATTATGTCGGCACCTATGCCGGCCTTGCCGGAATCGTTGTCGCGCTCGTTTTCATCTACATCATGTCGGTTATCTTCCTCCTTGGTGCAGAATACAATGCCGCGCTTGGTCGGCTTGAGAATACTTGATTCACCATTCCCCAAAGGAAGTTCCGGCGTTAACCATGTAGTCTTATTTGCCTGTTAGATTGTAATGAGCTTTGGAGACAAGCCATGCTTTGGGAAATCAGACAGAATGACCTGTTCATCATGTTTGCGTTTGTATGCGCCGCGACATTTGTCTGCGGCTGGCTGGCAGACCGCATCATGAATTATTCCGGTTTTGGCGTTATCGGCAACTGGATGCTGATCCTGATCGGCTGTATCGCCGGGTCACTGGCCTATAATCTTGCTGGCTTCCGAATTGAATGGAATCCGATGATGAGCGTCGGTGTTGCCTTTGGCGCAGGTACGTTCCTGTTATTGACCCTTGCCAGTATCAAAGCGGCCACCAATACCTGATCCATTGACCAGCGCTGCCTGCCACGCGATCAATATTTTCCAATCAAGGGGCTGCTCAAAGCCCGATTATCCTGCGAATATCATCTCTTGTCGCACCGGTTTCGCGCAGATGGCGCAAGGCCGTGCTTTCGATGGACTTCGACAGTTTGCGTCCTTGTGAATCCAGCAACAGTGCATGGTGGTGGTATTGCGGCTCCGGCAATCCGAAAAGCGCCTGCAGCAAGCGATGTGCGGAAGTCGCATGAAACAGGTCCTGGCCGCGCACAACATGGGTGACACCCTGCAAGGCGTCATCCAGAACACAGGCCAGGTGATAGCTTGCCGGTGCATCCCTTCTGCCCAGAATGAAGTCTCCCCATTGCCGCGGATTTGCAGGAATCTGCCCGTGTTCCCCTAGCGGCCCGCGGCCGGTCTCGTGCCAATCAAGGCCGATAGGCATTCGCGCAGCTGCCTTCTCCATGTCCAGCCGGATCGTGTGATCGCCATCCCCGGAGACGATTTCCTGTCGTTCTTCTGGTGAATGATGACGTTCGTCGCCGGGATAGAGCGGTGCGCCGTCGGGATCACGCGGCCAGACTGCGCCTTCGCTTTCCGCTTCCGCAACGCGCTGGCGGATCTGGCTTCGGCTCAGAAGGGCCGGATAGGCAAGCTCTTCGTCCAGAAGATCGTCTATCGCTGAGCGATAGGCATCGAAATGGTCCGACTGGCGGCGCGGCGCCTCATCCCATTCGAAGCCGATCCATTCAAGGTCCTCCAGCATCATTGAAAGGCGCGCTGGCGTGCAGCGGACGGTATCGATGTCCTCGATGCGCAAGAGCATTGTACCGCCTGCTTCGCGAGCCATGGCAAGATTGATCAGTGCCGAATAGGCGTGGCCCAGATGAAGCAGGCCATTGGGGCTCGGTGCAAAACGGAAAACGGGTTGTGTCATGCCTTCTTGTTAGACAAACTTGTCTTGCATGGAAATGGATTGGCGATGCGGATCATCCGAAACGAAAGAGACATTGTCGATGGACTGAAGGCGCTGGCCATGGCCGATCCGCGTCTTGAGCCTGTGATTGCAGTCGCCGGAGAGGTGCCCTTGCGTCTGGCTGCTCCCGATTTTGCCGGGCTGGCTTCGATCATCGTTTCGCAGCAGGTCTCGAAGGCAAGCGCGGAGGCGATCTTTGCGCGGCTCTCAAATCTTGTCGATCCGCTGGATGCCAATGCGATCCTTGATTGCAGCGAAGAAACCTTTCGTGAGGCGGGGCTTTCGAGGCCAAAACAGCGCACTCTCCTTGCAGTCGCGGAAGCGGTCCGATGCGGCGAATTGCATTTCGGCAGGCTGTGTGAATGCGCTGCTGAAGATGCAATGGGCGAGATGACCCGGGTCAAGGGCATAGGGCCATGGACGGCGGAAATCTATCTGCTGTTTTGTGCCGGGCATCCCGACATCTTTCCGGCAGGTGATCTGGCATTGCAGGAAGCGGTTAGGGTGGCATACGGGCTTGACGCCAGACCCGGGGACAGGGAATTGCGCGCAATTGCAGAGCAATGGTCGCCGTGGCGCGGTGTCGCAGCCCGCCTGCTTTGGGCCTATTATGCGGTGCTGAAAGGCGGGCGCGACGTCATTCCCGTTTGAAATCGACAAGTGCGAAATTTCACAATCACACTTCACAAGACTGACACAACCGACTTAGATAGTAACGCCGACGAAACGGACTGAATCGCAACAAGGAGGATGCCTTGACGATTGCAGTATCGCCGGAAGCACATCCGGCGCTGGTTCTCAATGCCGACTACAGGCCATTGAGCTATTATCCGTTGTCGCTCTGGTCCTGGCAGGATGCCATCAAGGCAGTCTTTCTGGACCGGGTGAACATCGTGGCCGAGTATGAATCGGCCGTCAGAAGTCCATCGTTCTCGATGCGGCTGCCGAGCGTGGTCTGCCTCAAGAGCTATATCAAGCCCAGTCGGCATCCCGCATTCACGCGCTTCAATGTGTTCCTGCGTGACCGTTTCGAATGCCAGTATTGCGGTAGTGGACATGACCTGACATTCGATCACGTCATTCCACGTTCCAAGGGTGGTCAGACAACATGGGAGAATGTCTGTGCGGCCTGCTCACCGTGCAATTTGCGCAAAGGCAGCAAATTGCCGCGTGAAGCCAAGATGTGGCCGAGCCAGACGCCTTTCGTTCCCAGTGTCGAGGATTTGCATCGCAACGGGAGACGGTTTCCGCCCAACTTTCTGCATGAAAGCTGGATGGATTACCTTTACTGGGATAGCGAACTGGAGCCGTGATCAGGATTGTTTCCGCCAGGCGCTGCGCAGGGCAACAATGCCGAGCACCAGGCTTGCAATAACATTCCATCCTGCGAAGGAAAGTCCGAGAAAACGACCGGCTGCATCTTCGCAGGCCGGTGGACGCTTGGCTGTCAGGTCCGCGAGCAGATCATTGACATCATTCGAAATATTGCCTGCGGTTGCGCCGCAGTCGCCAGGCCCTTCCCACCAGCGCCATTCAACGCCTGCGTGATAGGCAGCCAATGCCATCGAATAGAAGATCAGCAGGCCGGCAATGGCCAGCGCACCCCGCGTCAGGCATTGTGGCCATCCGCGCCAGGCTGACAGGGCGGCAATCACCAATACGGGCATTGCCGCATACCAGGGCTCTCGTTGTGCCAGGCACAGTTTGCAGGGTATATAGCCACCAATATGCTGGAAGCCGAGCACTGTCGCGATAACGGCGATCGAACCCGCGAGCAACAGGAGTGCGGTTGGCAAATGCTTGCCTGTCAGGATGCCGGTTATCATGGTTCGGTTCCTAGAATAGATATTTTACGGCGACAAAGCCGCCGATGAGCAAGGCCATTGCCAAAGTGAACATCAGGCCGAGGCGTTTTTCGATGAAAATCCGGATTGTTTCGCCGAAATGGTAGAGCAGCCAGGATACCAGAAAGAAGCGCATGCCCCTGCCAATGACGCTTACCAATATGAAGATGAGGAAATTAAGGCCTGTCGCACCGGAAAAAATTGTCAAGACCTTGTAGGGGAAGGGCGTCACTGCCGCGAATAATACGCCCCAGCCGCCCCAGGTGTTGTACCATTCGCGGACCTGCTCGAATGAATCTTCCTTGCCGTAGAAGGCGAGGATGGGTTGGCCGATTGCCTCGAAGAGAAAGGCACCAATGAAATAGCCAAGGATGGCGCCCGCCACCGAAGCAATGGTGCAAAGGGTCGCGTAAAATATCCATTTGCGGCGATCTGCCAGAACCATCGGGATCAGAAGTACATCCGGCGGAATCGGGAAAACCGAGCTCTCGATGAAGGAGACCGATGCAAGCGCCCAGTTAGCATTTCGGTGACGGGCCAGCGAAAATACCCAGTCATAGAGATATCGGATCATGAAACTGCCCGCAAAAGGATGGATGTCCGGCGGTTGATTGTCAGCCGGATTCGATCGGCTTGTATCCTCAAGGCAGATATTAGTCCACCGATTCACCGTTTGGCATGTACTGGTTGCAATGAAGCAATTGACCTGAGGCGGCGAAACCGCTAGTTCGCGTATCCGGGCCCCTGTGGCGGAATTGGTAGACGCGGCAGACTCAAAATCTGTTGCCTTTACGGGCGTGCTGGTTCGATCCCGGCCAGGGG
>JAGRLM010000425.1 GCA_020441795.1 Nitratireductor sp. | reverse complement strand
GCCCGTGATGGCGCTACGGTTGGCGTGGGTGCCGGGCAGATGAGCCGGGTCGATTCTTCGCGTATCGCGGCACGAAAGGCCGAGGATGCTGCGCAGGCGGCAGGATCAACCGCACCGCTGACACAGGGATCGGTAGTGGCTTCCGACGCGTTCTTCCCGTTTGCAGACGGGCTATTGTCGGCGATCGAGGCAGGTGCAACTGCCGTTATACAGCCTGGCGGGTCGATGCGTGACGACGAAGTGATCGCCGCGGCCGATGAGCATGGCATTTCCATGGTATTTACCGGCATGCGGCATTTCCGGCATTGAGCATTGTCATTTTTCCGGGTTGTGTGCCGGATAGGGTGCTGTCAGCAGGACCAGTAGACCGATCACGAAGAAGGGCAGGATCATTACCATGCCCAGCCGGGCGCTGCCGCTCCAGGTTGTAACGGAGGCTACCAGGAACGGGCACAGAAAACTGGTTGCCCGTCCCGACAGCGCATATATCCCGAAATAGCGACCTGTCTCATCCTCGGAAACGCTGCGCGCCATATAGGCGCGTGATGACGCCTGAACCGGGCCGAACACCAGTCCGATCAGCAGGCCGAACACGATATATGCCTTCTCGGCACCGGTGGAGAACAATCCCTCGCCAGCTTCAGGCCCGAAATCAATCAAGCCGAACAGGGTATAGCCGGGACCGGTAGAGATGATGCCGATCGTTGCGATGACCAGAGCAAGTACGGAAAGCACCACTATCCATTTCGATCCCTTGCGGGTGTCAAGCCTTCCACCTGCAATCGATCCGCCGATTGCAACCACATTCAGAATGATGCCGTAGATGCCGAGTTCGATAACTGACCATTTGAACATGCCGGCAGCAAATCCGCCGCCCAGTGCCAGAAGCGCCCCGACGCCATCCTGATAAATCATGCGGGCAACGAGAAAGCGTACGAGCCCGGCGCGCTGGCGCAAGTCCCTCAGGGTCTGTGCCAATTCACTCAGACCCTTGCTGACAGCCAATCCCAGCGGGCGTTTCGTTCCGCCATCGGGCGTGAAGAAAAACATCGGCAGAATGAAGATGAAATACCAAAGCGCCGAAAACGGGCCGGACTGGCGGGCATCCTCGCCAGTGGCAGGGTCAAGGCCAAACAGGGGATCAATTCCGAGCAAGGTCTTGCCAGTGGTGGGGTTGCCGGCCAAAAACAGCAATACGGCAATCAGTACAATCATGCCGCCAAGGTAGCCAAGGCCCCAGGCGGTTCCTGATACTTCCCCGATCTTTTCCCTGCCGACCAGGCGCGGGAGCATTGAATCATTGAAGACGGTCGAAAATTCCGCGGCAATTGCTGCGACTGTATAGGCAAACAGGACCCAGAAAATGCTCGAACCGGGTGCTGCATTCCACAGGAACAGCAGGCCGCCGATCTGAAAGATCGCAAAAAACGCGATCCACGGTTTTCGTGGTCCGGTCTGGTCAGCAATGGAGCCGAGAATGGGTGCCAGGATCGCCATTACCACCCCGCCAATTGCAATGGCAAAGCCCCAGGCAGCCTGTCCCGCCGCCGGGTCAGGATTGCCATTCGCATCCAGCACCATGCGTGAAATGAAATAGGGCCCGAAAATGAAGGTGGTGACCACCGTAAAGAATGGCTGTGCCGCCCAATCAAAGAGCATCCAGCCCCAGATGCCCCTCTTGTCGGCGGGCTTGTCGCCAGGTCCTTGCGTCACACCGCCGCTGACATCGATACTGGTCATGGTTGTCTCCCGCCGCCCTTCTTGTGACCGTCCGGCATTTTGCCAGGCGACGGCCTTGTTTGTCCCGCGCAAACTATGTCAGTCTTTTCGGGAAATCGCCATAGAGGCGTGAAGCAGGAGACAGAAATTGCCAAGGCCAGAGCAAGATGAAAGGGAAAGGGAGGCGCGCCGCATCCTGCAACGTGTCGAACGCGACTCTGAAACCCTCGGCGCATCTTCACTTGCGCGGACTGCCAGCAATGTGAAGGATCACATGGCGGGCGCAGATGCCGAAGATGGCGACGCGATTGAACTTTGGGGTAAACGCATCGGCCGGGGGCTGGGCCTGATTGCGGTTGTGATACTCGTGGTCTATCTGTTTGCCAACTATGTATTGAGGTGACGGGCGTGGCAGGCGAGACTGCAAGAGTGACGGCTGGCGCAATCGTGGCGATTTCCAGCCATGTGGCGCGCGGAGGCGTCGGTAACCGGTCGATGGTTCCAGCGCTTGAGGCATTGGGCTTTGGTGTGTGGTCAGTGCCTACGATCATTCTGCCGCATCACCCTGGTCATGGTAGAGCAACACGTATTGTTCCGGATACGGAACAGTTTTCAGCCTTCCTTGATGATCTGGCGAATTCGCCCTGGACAGGCGAACTTCGGGGTGTGGTCAGCGGCTATATGGCGAATGTCGGCCAGGTTGAAGAGACTGCGCGCCTGGTTTCGAGGCTCAAGACGATGACGCCGGAGCTGGTTTATCTTTGCGATCCTGTCATTGGCGACCGCAACGGCCTTTATGTTGATCCCGCGGTTGCTGAAGCCATTCGCGATCGCCTGTT
>JAGRLM010000424.1 GCA_020441795.1 Nitratireductor sp. | reverse complement strand
GAAGTCGCGGCCCTCCTTCCGGCCGCTTCTGGCCGACAAGGTGCCGGGCCTGCCACCTGCCTCGCATTATATCGATCTGGATTTCTGATCCTTGGCAGAGCGATTTCGCGATCAGATCAGGACTGAAGCCGGCAAGCTCGGTTTTGATCTGTGCCGCTTCACGCGGGCGCAACTGCCACCTTCAACAGGACAAAGACTGGAACAGGCTGTCAGCGACGGCCATCATGCAGGGATGCAATGGCTGGCAGATACGCTGTCGCGTCGCAAGTCGCCCGACGCGATGTGGCCGGAGGCGATGAGCGCCATCATGCTCGGAATGAATTACGGGCCCGATACGGATCCCATGCAAGGTCTCGCGCTGAGTGATCGCGGCACGATTTCCGTCTATGCCAGGAACCGGGATTACCACGATATCATCAAGGGAAGGCTGAAGACGCTTGCCTCGAAAGCTGCCTCGCTTCTGCGATCCGACGTCAAGGTTTTTGTCGATACCGCGCCACTGATGGAAAAGCCGCTTGCCGCGCAGGCCGGGCTAGGCTGGCAGGGCAAGCATACCAATCTGGTCTCGCGCAGTCACGGCTCGTGGCTGTTTCTTGGAGCCATTCTGACAACTGCCGAGATTGCGGCGGATACCCCTGCAAGCGACCACTGCGGCAGTTGTCGCGCCTGCCTCGACATCTGCCCGACAAGGGCGTTTCCCCAGCCCTATCGCCTCGATGCCGGGCGGTGCATTTCCTACCTCACCATTGAGCACAAGGGGGCTATCCCGGTCGAGTTTCGAAAGCCAATGGGAAATCGCATCTATGGCTGCGATGATTGCCTTGCCGTTTGCCCGTGGAACAGCTTTGCCCGAACAGCGAGCGAAGCAGGGCTCATGGCGCGCGATGATCTCGTCGCGCCGCCATTGGCCATGCTGGCCGGGCTTGACGAGCAGGCATTTCGCACCAGGTTTTCCGGTTCACCCATCAAGCGTATCGGGCGCAATCGCTTCCTGCGAAACGTGCTGATTGCCATCGGCAATAGTAGCGACAAGGAACTGGCAGCGTCTGCCCGCATGCATTTGGCTGATAGCGATCCGGTAGTGCGCGGGGCAGCGGTCTGGGCCCTGTCGCAATTGCTTGACCGTGATGAATTGGAAAGCATGGAACGACAAGCTGGCGAAACCGATCCGGATGTCATGGCGGAATGGGCAAATGCATTGTCGCCAGGTTCAGGCAATATCGAGGGAGATTCAATGTGACGAGACAACTGCTCATTCTGGGTGCCGGCTTCTCCGGAATTGCCGCGGGCATCGCCTGCCGCAATGACTTTGACCTGATTTCCGGCACGAGCCGCAATGCAACCCGCTTCGACGAGTTGCGCGCGGCAGAAATGGCGCCACTGGTATTCGACGGCAGCCTCAATCGCGAATTGGAGGCAGCCATTTCCACCGCGAGCCATGTTCTGGTGAGCATTGCACCAGGCAGCAATGATCCTGTCCTGACAGCTCTTGGCGAGGCGCTTGCCGCGGCCGGTAATCTGCAATGGCTGTGCTATCTGTCGACGGTCGGCGTCTATGGCGACCATCAAGGTGCATGGGTGGACGAGGAAAGCGAGTGCCGCCCGGTATCAGCGCGCTCCCGGGAACGGATCGATGCCGAAACAATGTGGAGAAATTTTGCGACGCAAAATTCCGTGCCGCTCGCAATCTATCGGCTTTCCGGCATTTACGGGCCGGGTCGCAACGCCTTCGTCAATATCGAGAAGGGAACATCACGCAGGCTCGTGAAGCCGGGCCAGGTATTCAACCGGATCCACCGCCACGACATTGGCGAGGCAGTGCGCCTTGGCGCGATCGGAAAGGCGGATGGAGTTTTCAACATCACGGATGACGAACCTGCTCCACCGCAGGATGTAGTCACTTTCGCCCATGAATTGCAGGGTAGTCCGCCGCCGCCGGAACAGGATTTCGATACCGCCGAACTGAGCTCGATGGCGCGCTCCTTCTATGGCGAGAACAAGCGCGTTTCCAACGAAAAATCGAAGCGGGTTCTGGGCCTGGAATATGCCTATCCCGATTATCGCACCGCGTTGACGCGCATGTGGAAAGAGAACACTTGGCGTTAGGTGCCGCCTTGCGAAAATGCTCGCAACATTGCCCGACGCTTAAAATGATACCAAAACCTGAAGTGATTGTTTCACATTCCTAGCACTAAATTACGTGCGGTGACATCAGCAGGCACAGGTGGATAAAGCGGCATGGGCAGGCTAGAATTCATCGTCAGGGAAGGCAAATGGGTGACCGCAAGGGACGCCCGTGAAAGTCGTTCCCGATTTGGCAGCGATCTTGTATTTCAGGTGCATGATCCTGATGCGGCTCGGCATGCCAGGCGTGCGCCTCTTGACCGCTTGCTCGCCTGGTCATCCTACTATGTCCTTGTTTATGTATCGGCCTGCATTTTCCTGCCCGCGCAGACTGCCCAGGCTTTCGAAGTCCTTGGTTCGACCATTTCCAGAACCACCGGCATTCCGGTGGAGCGTCTGCCGGAAACTTTGGCACCACCATCCGCATTGCTTTCACCGCGCGAATTTGCAGTCGATGAATGGCTGTTGCGTGGCTCGCCTGACAACATTCCGGGGACGGATTGATCTCCAACTTCCCCCGCAGGCAAATCCCGCACTTGTGATCTTCGACAACCGCATTATGGTCTGATGACAAGATAGGGAGGGGTGCGGCTTTGCCGGACAAGACAACCATCACGCTTGATGAAATCAATTCCCGCTCTGTGGCCGCCCTTCGCTTGCACGGCGCGAGTGACAGGGTTGCGGCGTCGGTTGCAGCTGCCATTACCAGGGCAGAGGCCGAAGGCAATGTCATTTGTGGCCTGTATTACCTGGAAAGCTATTGCAGGCAATTGTTATCGGGCCGCGTGAATGGCACGGTCGAGCCGGTGATATCGCGTCCCCGGCCAGGTTCGGTTCTGGCGGATGCCCGATTCGGTTTTGCCCAACCGGCTTTTGCGCGTGCGCTGCCGGTAACGATGGAAGCAGCAAGATCAAATGGCACGGTCTCGCTCGCAATTGCCCATTCCCACACCTGCACCTCGCTTGGCTATTTCACCGCGCAATTCGCTGAGGCTGGCCTGCTGGCAATCGGCTTCACCAACGCCTCTGCCGTTGTCGCGCCGCCGGGCGGTAACCGTCCGGTTCTGGGAACCAACCCCGTTGCCATGTCGGTGCCTGCGCGCAATGGCGGCATGGCCTTCGGCTTTGACCATTCAACCAGCGCCGTTGCCCTGGGAAAGATCACCATGGCTGCTGCCGCTGGCGAAGCCATCCCGCCTGGCTGGGCGGTTGACAGCGACGGCAAGCCGACCACGGTTCCCGCTGCCGCATTGAAGGGGGCGCTTGTATCTGCAGGCGGATACAAGGGCTACAGTTTTGGCCTGATGGCAGAAGTGATGGCGAGTGCGCTGACCGGGTCGGTTGGCTCGCTCGATGTCAAGGCATTGAAGGCACCCGAGGGCCAGCCCCATGATCTTGGGCAGACCTATCTGGTGATCGATCCCTCGACTTTTGCCGGTGACGGTTTCTTTGACCGGATCGAGGCATTGGCAAGGGCTGTTGCAGCGCAGGATGGTGCGCGACTGCCCGGAACAAGGCGCATCGAAGCGCGAACCGCGCAGATTGATGCCTCCCTGTGGCACAACACTGTTGCACTCAGCGAGAAGCGGGCCGCCCTTGGAAACTGACTATGCCATCATTGGCGGCGGTGTTGTCGGCCTCTCCCTGGCCTGGGGCCTGTTGCGCCGCGGTCGCAGCGTTACCGTCCTCGATGGCAGCGATGGCAGCTTTCGCGCCAGCCGCGGCAATTTCGGTTTGATCTGGGTTCAGTCCAAGGGATTGAACGAGCCGCGCTATGCCCGCTGGAGCCAGCGCTCTGCTGCCGCCTGGGCGGGTTTTGCCGAAGAACTGACTGCCAATACCGGTGTCGATATCGCACTTGAACAGCGCGGCGGCTATGATTTCCACTTCACCGAGGAAAGCCTTGCTACCACGATTGCCAGCTACGAGGCGTTGCGCGAAAGGCTTGATGGCGACTACCCATTCGAGGTACTTGGCAACAATGCCTTGCGCAAGGAAGAACCGGCGATTGGTCCCGGTGTCGCCGGCGCGATCCTGCATCATCAGGATGGTCATGCCAATCCGTTGCGCCTGTTGATGGCACTTGCAGCCGATACCCGGCGTCTTGGCGGCAAGGTGCTGAATGGCGTGACCGTGGAGGAGGTCACTCCAGCCGGTGCCGGGAGTGGCAATGCGGCTTATGAAATCCGGTGCTCCAACGGGACGATTGCCCGCGCCACAAAGGTTATCCTGTCTGCCGGCCTTGGTTCGATTGAACTCGGCCCGCGTCTTGGTTTTCTGGCACCCCTGCGGCCCCAGCGGGGTCAGGTGCTGATCACGGAAAAGCTGCCGAGACTGATCAACAGGCCATCGGGAACCATTCGCCAGGTGAATGAGGGCGGGGTTCAGATCGGTGCGACCAATGAGGAAGTCGGGTTTGATGATACTGTGACACTGCCGCAAATGGCGGCACTGGCGGCCGATGCTGCAAGAGTGTTCCCCCCACTTGCAAATGCGAACATGGTTCGGGCCTGGGGTGCCTTGCGCATTCTCAGCAGGGATGGGCTGCCGATCTATCAGGAAAGCCCGCAATTGCCCGGCGTCTATTTGGTCACCTGCCACAGCGGCATAACGCTCGCAGCCGCACATGCCCGCTTGCTGCCGGACTGGCTGGAAGGAAGTGCCGCTGCTCCCGATCTCTCCGCCTTCAGCGAGGCGCGATTTGCAGGCTGATCGAAATATTCAGCCCTCGACCATCCTGCCGAGAACGATCAGCACCTGATATTCGCGCTTGTCGCAACCGGTTACCGATGGCATCGAAATCCCGGGTCCCATCGGAAAGGCGCTTGCGGTAGTCTTGTCCGGCAGGCATGCCTGCCCGCTATCCCGCGCCATGTAGATGGCGGCGCGGCAGCGCAGATGCGTCACGTCATGGATGTTTGCACCATTTGCCAGGCTCCAGGCTTGCTTCCCTTCGGCATCGGGTGCTTCCACATTCAGCACGCTCGTCGTCTCCCGCCCACCAGTCACCACATATTTTCCCGGTGCCAGCGGGAAAACCGGCGCTTCCATGATCAGGCCATGCTCTTCGAGCCACCATGCGGATTGGTCGAATTTCCAGCCGGCAGGTGCAATATTGCCAGCATCCATCAGCGACGCCAGACCGGAAATAGGCACGCCACGCGGACCCGGATCGACTTCCCACAAACCCCATTCCTGTGCATTGTCACCCGACACGGCATTCGGGTCGACCAGCGCTGCAATATACTGGATTTCGCTGCGTTGAAATTTCTCCTCCGCGCCAGCCGTTGCAAAGCCGGAGACGAAAGCGGAAATCGTTATCAATGACATGCAAAGGACCGCCTTGACGGTCGAAAGCCGGGTTTTCGATGGCATTGTCTCTTCCTCCAATTCGCATCCGTTTATTCGTCTTACGCAAAACCGCACGAAGTGGATGCGTAGATGACGCTGCTTGCCACGGATAGCCCCGCTACTCCGATACCTCCCCGCTACTCTGACACCCAATACCGGATCAGTGCATGGGCAATGGCCCTGCTCGGCGGGCATTTGACCCCATCAGGATGCGTGTCGGCGATCATCAGTTTGACATCATCGCGGGAAAACCAGCGACAGTCTTCCAACTCGCTCGCATCGCGAAGGATTTCCTCGTTCAGCGCCTCGCAATGCACGCCGATCATCAGCGAATGGGGAAACGGCCATGGCTGGCTGGCGAAATAGCGCACCTTGCCGATGCGAATACCGCTTTCCTCGAAGGTCTCGCGACGCACCGCATCCTCGATTGTCTCGCCCGGCTCGACAAAGCCTGCAAGCGTGGAAAACCAGCCTGGAGGAAAATGCGGACTGCGGCCCATCAGGCATTTGTCGCCACGTATTGCCAGCATGATCACCACCGGATCAGTGCGCGGGAAAATCTGGCTGTTGCAGCTTGGACAGTCACGCCGATAGCCGCCATTGGTGGCATTGCTCGGAGTTCCGCATTTGCCGCAATAGCGGTTCATCGCATGCCAGTGGAGCATGCTCCCGCCCTGGGCGATCGCGCCGGTTTCAGCTTCGGTCACCGCAGAGGAATACAGCAATGAGCGGAAGTCATACAGTTTGAACGGCTCGGCCAGGCTTTCCTCGTCGATTGTCGCGGCAACCGCGATACGCGGCGAGCCATTCTCGCTGCCGAGCAGGACCGCGCGATCAAGCCTTGGCTCGAAGGCGGAAAGCTCGTCCAGTTTGAAAGTGGCTGTCGGCTGCTCGTCCTTGCGCACCAGTGCCTTGGCGCCGCTATAGACATGGAAGCGAACATCGTTGTGTTCCAACGCCTTGGCGAGCGTGTCGCTGTCCCGGTTTTCTGCGTCCCGCACCAGCCTGTTACCGGAAAACCCGACCAGCGCACTGGGTTCGCTGTCCGGCATTGCGTCGAAATCAATGCCCATGAAAATCAATGTCCATGAAATGCCCCGTTACCACTGCTTTTCGGGTGAAAGCCGGCTGAGGATTGCCTGTTCCAGCGATCCCGACTCACCATCCCGATATTCCTCCCGCTCGCCAAAACCCCATACCGGAGCTGGCCAGTTCGGATCGCCCTCACTGCGCGCCACAACATGAATATGCAATTGCCGCACCATGTTTCCAATGGATGCGGTATTGATCTTGTCGCAGCCGGTTGCCTGTTTCAGTGCCTTGCCAGCCTCCATCGCCGTCTCGAAACTGCGGGCAGCAATTTCGGTATCAAGATCATGCCATTCGCTGGCATCTGCAATCATCGGCACCAGTATCAGCCATGGCCATCGCCGGTCATTCATCAACAGCAACAGGCAGCCATTAAGCCTGCCCAGTTCGATCGTCTCGGCCGCCAGCCGCTTGTCCAGTTCAAATTCGCTCATGGAAACCGCTTATCATGTTTTTTTGCCTCTTCCCTTGCATTTTTTCACTACAGGGCTGATATGTGCGCCCGGAAGGCTGGTGGCGGACGAACTCCTCGCCAACCTGGTCAGGTCCGGAAGGAAGCAGCCACAACGAGTTCCGGTTCGGGTC
>JAGRLM010000423.1 GCA_020441795.1 Nitratireductor sp. | reverse complement strand
TCATTGCTGACCTTGCCGAAATAGGCAGCACGTCCACCAAGGCTTGCAATGCCTGCTGCGGTGTTTCCCGCGCTGCCGCCAGAGGTTTCCACGGCCGGTCCCATGACCGAATAGAGATGCTCCGCCCGTTCCGCATCAATCAGGTTCATGGCACCCTTGACGATATGCTCGCGGACCAGGAAATCATCTTCTGCATGCGCGATGATATCTACAATCGCGTTCCCGATTGTCAGGACGTCAAACCGGCTGTCACTCATGAAATTGCTGCTCCTGCCTTGCCCCGGTCGGAAATTTGCACCGGGTTGGATTTTCAGCCTGCTCCTTAGCCCTTGCCGCGGGAAAAGGGAACCCGCTCACGTGTAGCTGGCAGGTTGATCCTGCCATGATTACTCCCCATCTGGGCAGTGTGGCTGGCAGGAACCGCGAGCGGTACCATTGCCTGAAACTGTTGGCAGAAACTGTTGCCCTGGAATGACAGGTGGAACCCGGAATGAACATCGTCATCGAATCTGCACGCAAGGCCGCGGGACAACTGCTGGAACCGCACTTTCGGGCAGTACTGTGGAAATCGCTCGGATTGACAATCCTGCTGCTTCTTGTTGCCTGGATTGCGCTTGAAGCAGCCATTTCAACCTTCCTCACCCCGTTTCTGGGGCCGTGGCCCTGGCTTGCCACCGCAATTGTCTGGCTGATGGGAACAGGAATGGTCATAGGTGCGATATTCCTGGTCGCACCGGTTTCCGCGATGTTTGCGGGCGTGTTCCTGGATGATGTCGCCCTCGCCGTTGAAGAGCGGAACTACCCCCATGACAGGCCCGGATCGCCCATGGCCATCCTTCCCTCGATTTGGCTCGCGGTAAAATTCACGGCCCTTGTCCTTGCTGCAAACCTCCTTGCCCTGTTGCTGGTGCTGCTGCCGGGCATCAACTTCGCCATATTCTTCCTGCTGAACGGCTATCTGGTGGGGCGCGAATACTTCCAGTTCGCCGCGATGCGATTTCGCGACGAGAAGGACGCCGAACGCGTCCGGCTTGCCAATTCGGGAGCCGTGTTCATGGCCGGTCTGGTGATTGCCGGTTTCATGGCAGTGCCGATTCTCAATCTGGCGACCCCGGTCTTTGCCGCAGCCATGATGGTGCATCTGCACAAGGGACTTTCTGCAAGTGATCCCTATTCACGCGAGACGAAAGGCCGCGTGCCAGCGTGATACGGATCTGCCCTACTGGTTCAGCAGCATGATCGTTGCTGGCACCGAACTGGTCTTTTCGGGCGACTTGCAGATATCGGCAATGATGCAGCTTTCGCATCTGGGCTTTCGCGCGACACAGACATAACGCCCGTGCAGGATCAGCCAGTGATGGGCGTGATAAAGATATTCCGCCGGTATGATGCGCTCCAGAAAGGCTTCAACTTCGTCGGGAGTCTTTCCCGGTGCCAGTCCCAGCCGGTTGGCAATCCGGAAAATATGCGTGTCAACCGCAATGGTCGGCTGCCCGAATGCCATGGAAACAACGACATTGGCAGTCTTGCGGCCAACGCCGGGCAGCGTGGTCAGCAGATCGCGGTCCCTTGGCACTTCACCGCCAAACTCATCCATCAGTTTTTGCGAAAGCAGGATCACGTTCTTGGCCTTGTTACGGAAAAGGCCGATGGTCTTGATGTAGTCGCGAACC
>JAGRLM010000422.1 GCA_020441795.1 Nitratireductor sp. | reverse complement strand
TTCTGGATCAATCAATGAGTCCTGACCCTAGAAGTGGACATTCCGCTCCCGGCCCCATTCTTGCCGTCGAGCAAAGTCGATGTTTCAGACATTTTGTACGCATTGCGGTCATTCGACCATTACTCAGCTGTGGGTTCGAATCGTCGGAGCCGTACCACTGGCATAGCGTGCTATTCGAACTCCACGGGGATCAGAGCACCTAGTCGCTGGCCTCACTGTGCAATTGCAGTTTTCGCACAATCTGGTTTCATAGCCTGATATTGAAATTTGGGCCTGTATCCATGGACGAAGAACACAACAATGATATCTCACCATTCTGGCGGCTGGCCGAAACAGTAAACGTAGTTCAGGCCGCATTGTTGATCGCAGGCATTGAGCCACAGGGAACGGCCGAATATGTGGAGAAATGGGATCCTGAAAAAAGGCCAAGAAATTACGTTGCGGCAAGAGATGCCATAGTCAGTGCAATTCTAAAACAGAGCTTGGATGGAAGCATTGCATACGAGGAGCTCAATTCGCACGACAGAGGTGGGATCCCGGACTATGATTACAATTCAATAGATCATCTTGCATCTAGTGTCTCGGTGCCGAGCATCATTTCCTGGCTTGCAAAACGTGGCTTCCAAACGAGCGCATTCGGGCAGCCCAAGACAGAGCTTCCAGGCTTTCGAGATCCCTCTCATCCTAGATATTCCTTCAAGCTGGCTGCGGTTGTTGAGGCATGGGAGCAATACGACCCCGAATCAAAGGAAGGGGGAACGGTCAAGCAACGGCTGATGAAATGGTTGAGATTGAATGCCAGCCGGTTCCAACTGACCGACGATGAAGGAAAGCCGTCCGAGAATGTCATCGAAGAGTTGGCAAAGGTTGCCAACTGGGCAACAACTGGAGGGGCACCCAGGGTCAATCCGTCTCAACCTGAACCAGATTAATCTGCTGGTATATCAAAGCATTAAGTTGGTCGATCTTTCCGCCCGGGGCGGGTTGCCTGCTAATCACCCCCCCAATTGCCACCAAATCAGGTGTGAAGAAAGCCGTACCTTCCCACCTATTTTTCTGTCGGATCAGCGTGGATTTCAGTGTCTCCCAATGAACGGAGACACACCATGTTTGACCAACCCGCACTCCCCATCACCGGCTTCGTCCGGATTTCCGGCATCCTTGCACCTAAAGGTCCGATCCCCGTTTCCAAGTCCACATGGTGGGCAGGCGTGAAGACCGGTCGCTATCCAAAGCCCCTCAAGATTGGCCCGCGAGTGACCGTGTGGCGTGTCGAGGACATCCTTGCACTGATCGAGAACGGATGCGAGTGACATGTCGCGTTGCAGAGGCTGGCGGGTGGTCAAGAGCCAGCAAACCTACACTGTCGATGAGGCCGCAAGAAACCAGCGTGTTTCGAAGGGTACCGTTAGGCGCTGGTTGAAGTACGGCCTTAAGCACCTGGCGGAAAAACGCCCGCTACTGATCATCGGCGCTGACCTTATCGAGTTCCTCCGTTCAAGGTCAGTAACCAAGCGCAAATGCAGGGCAGACGAATTCTTTTGCTTCTCCTGCAAGGAACCTCGTCGGCCAGCTTTCGGGGCCGTTGAACTTCGACAGAACCACGCAGGACGGCACCGGTTGAAGGCGCTTTGTTGTGAGTGCTCCACGGTCATGCACAAGGCTGCATCGCTAGCAATGATAGATGCGCTGAATGCCAGCGGGGGAATTTCAATGGAGAAGGCATCCGAACCATTAAAAGAGGGTAACGAACCCGTTTGAAATGATGACTTCGGAAAGGAGCGAGAAATGAAGCGGAAGTACAATCCCAAAAACGAGCGTGCCAAGCGGAAGTACTGCATCTGGATACAGGAGGCGCGGCGCAAATCGGAACGCACGGTGGATCAGGCATTGGCGGCAATATCGCTATTTGAACTGTCCACTGGTGGCAAGGATTTCGCATCCTTTCACATCGAGCAAGCGCGTGCGTTCAAGCGCGGCCTTGCAGAGGATCCAAACCCTGCCACTGGAAAACCCTATGCCATGGCGACGATCAAGGGACGGCTGGATGCGGTGAAGGCCTTTTTCCTCTGGCTTGCCGATCAATCCGGATATCGCAGCCGGATTACCCACGCCGACAGCGAATATTTCAACTTCTCGGCAAACAACAGCCGTATTGCCACAGCGCGCCGGGAAAGGCCTGCGCCGGACGTTGATCAGGTCAAGTACGCACTCTCAATGATGCCGGCAGAAACAACATTGGAGAGACGTGACAGAGCGATCCTGGCCTTTGCACTTCTTACGGGGGTACGTGACGGCGCGCTCATTTCGCTTTCCTTGCGGCATGTCGACATGGCAGAGCGACTCGTATTCCAAGATGCCCGGACGGTGCGCACCAAGTTCCGAAAGACGTTTACTACCTGGTTCTTCCCGGTAGGCGGCGATGCCGAGGCCATTGTCGGCGAGTGGATCTGGCATTTGCGCGACAAACTCAAATTCGGCCCGGACGATCCGCTCTTTCCTCCCACTGGTATTGGTCTTGATTGCAATGGCCACTTCGCGCCTGCCGGATTCAGGCGTGAACATTGGAAAAATGCCGACCCGGTAAGGCGCGTTTTCAAGGACGCATTTCAGCGCGCGGGGCTGCCAGCCTACCATCCGCACTCGATCCGCAAGACGCTCGTGCGGCTTGGCGAGAAGGTTTGCCGGACACCGGAAGAATTCAAGGCCTGGTCCCAGAACCTCGGCCATGAGGACGTGATCACCACATTCCGCAGTTACGGGACCGTTCAACAGGAGCGCCAGGCGGAACTGATCCTTGGCATGTCCCGCGAACAGGCAGCGCCCGTCCAGGAAGATGCAGAAAGACGATTGGCAAGAATGGTTGCGGAGGAAATGGCGAAATTGAAGGTGGGAATGGACAGCTGAACACAGCGCTTGGCTGCGGAAAGTGCCACTAACAGATCATGTCAGCTCGATGACTTCGGATTGCACGACCAACTGGTGCGCCATCCATCATTGGCTGTTGTCCTTTCAAAATTTGTCCCGGCCTCGACGCAGGCGTCCCTGTCGTTGAACTGGACATCGTGAATTGCAACCCCGGCAGGGGTAGCCAGCGCAATCAAAAGAACCCAGTGTTGATTTCTACCCAGAACTGAGCCGGGGGGTGCGGACGAAAACTTGGACCGCCAGGAGGTAGTTCATGTATTCCTACGCAGACAGGCTTCGAGCTGTTGAGCTCTATATCAGGCTTGAAAAGCGACATAATGCGACCATTCGCCAGTTGAGTTATCCCACCAAGAATGTGCTGAGGGGGTGACACCGCGAGTACGAACAGCAGCTCGACCTGCGTATTCAGCCGGTCGCTTGAGCGCCGAAGTATTCCGAGGCTCAGAAGCAAGCGGCATTTGTGCCGGGTCGCAGTTTTCGCGGCCAGAAGCGGCAAAGCTTCCCTTGTCGGCCGCTGCGCGCGATCGGCACCCAGGAACATCATCCATCTCACTCGATGTCTCCCCGCACATACCGCGTCAGGGATGGCAGCCCGGACCGAAGGGCGACGCCAGACATCCGCCAAAAAAGTGACGCCCAGCTTTGCCGGCACACCCCGCCGCCTCGGGCTTCCTCCCGATCGCCCTCAATCATCCTCGCCCGTAAGTTCCTTCCATCGGCCGGTATCGACGTCAATGTAGCCCGGCGGATAGGACTTCCCGATCGCCGCAAAGGTGGTATCACCCTCCATGTGAACCGCGAGCACAGAGCCTGGCTCGAGTGGCGCGTTTACGTAGAGGTCAAAGTCCGATTTCCCCGGAATTGCACCAATGTGCCGCCCAAAAGTGGCTACAGCCGCAGTGGCCGCGGAGTGAGAGTGGCGGGTCTTTTCAAGGGGTGCCGCTATTTCAATCACACGCGCTGTGCCGATCTCTACCAAAGAAGAGGACAATTGCAGATCACGAAGCCAAAATGATGCGACTTCGCCGCCCCACCGTTCCATCAGCGGCACAACACCACAATCTTCAACAGAAACGGGATGCGAGGTCATCCAGAATTTACCGGTTCTGCCTTGGCACTGTTCGCTGTGGAACGGGCTCTTTGAAAAAAGAACCTCCGCGTCGGCGGCCGATAGTTGGCCCGAAGCAACGAGAGCATCGAGCCGATGCTGCAAGGTCTCGGGCGTAGAAAGATGGATGCCCGATCGGTGTAGGTCTTTGACTTCCTGATCTGTGAGGCGGGTG
>JAGRLM010000421.1 GCA_020441795.1 Nitratireductor sp. | reverse complement strand
CCGCGCCCTATCCCCTCAGCGAACCGAACGGGGGACCGATGCCAGAGCTTTTCGCCTATACCGACGGAGCCTGCTCCGGCAATCCCGGCCCCGGCGGCTGGGGCGCGCTGATGCGCCATGGCGAGCGCGAAAGGGAACTGTCTGGCGGCGAGCCGGACACCACCAATAACCGCATGGAATTGCGGGCTGCCATTGAGGCACTCAACGCATTGAAGAAGCCATGTGAGGTGCATGTTCACACCGATTCGCAATATGTGCGCGGCGGCGTGACCGGCTGGATGCACAACTGGAAACGCAATGGCTGGAAGACGTCCGACAAGAAACCGGTGAAGAACGAAGACTTGTGGCGCGAACTCGACGCTGCCACCGCGCGCCATAAAATCCACTGGCATTGGGTAAAGGGCCATGCCGGCCACGTGGAGAACGAGCGGGCCGACGAATTGGCCCGCACCGGCATGGAACCGTTCAAGAAACGACCAAAAAAGGACAGTCTACCGTCTTGATCAACGCGTCATGAAGCTGCGACTACAGCTGCTCCAGAATACGCGCTGCACCCGACACTTCTGCGGTTCCCGGCTTTTCCTCGATATTGAGTGCCTTCAGCGTGCCATCATCGACAATCATCGAATAGCGCTTTGAGCGGATGCCCATGCCCGCGACGCCGAGATCAATGTCTAGTCCCACAGCCTTGGTGAACTCGGCTGCGCCATCCGCCAGAAAATGGATCTTGCCCTTGCCCCTGCTGGCCTTGGACCACTCATTCATGACCCAGACATCGTTGACGCTGACCACAGCAATTTCGTCGATGCCCTTTTCCTTGATCGTATCGAAATGTTCGACAAAGCCGGGCAGGTGGTTCATGTGGCAGGTCGGCGTAAATGCCCCGGGAACTGCAAACAGCACCACCTTCTTGCCTGCAAACAGCTCTTCAGTGGTCAGCTGGCCAGGGCCATCATCCGTCATGATCTTGAATGTGGCGTGAGGCAGCTTGTCACCAACGGCAATCGTCATGGATTTGTCTCCTGGAAATGAACGGAATGGATGCTCGATCAAACAAAAATGCGCCGGAAAGACCGTGCGCTTACTGGAAGATATAGGCCAATATCAGCGACTTTCCAGCACTATCTGGTGATTTGTATTTCCTGTTCTATGCCTTTTTCCCCATTGCCCAGCGTCAGGTGCAGGGTGACGCCCTCACGCCCCAGCGTGGTCGGAATTTCCGAAAGGTCAATTCGAAATCGTGCCTGATTTCCATCCATTGTGAGTAGTTGCGCCGGGCGCAGGTTCCAGCCCGCCGGCCCTTCAGCAAATAATTCTGCCGCCTTTGAACCCGCAGGCAGTTTTGCCGTGGCAACAAGGCTTTCTTCCCCGTCTGCGATCAGCGAGATGACGCGAAACGCATCGCTTGGCGGGGATGGCATCGCAGCCTGCGCGTCTGCAATCACCATGGCTGCCTCGCCGTCACTGCCCATCAGATCCTTGAACGGAATTTCGAATTCCGCCGTTGCCGGGATGCAGATTTCCGCGCATACTCCAGCAATCATCGACAGATGAATGCGACCGGTCTGGTCGAGGGTCTCGGTGCTGCCCGTGAAGGGGAACAACACACGACCGCGATAACCGGCGAATTCGGCATTTTCGAGCGTGATATGCCGGGGAACGGGAAAGCTGACCTTGCCGGGAAGGAACAGCCGCGAGCCGGAAAAATCGAATTCCGGCGGAATGCCTGAACCGCCAGGTTCTCGCCAATAGGTTTTCCACCCCTCCTGCAGGTCAAATTCCACGACACCTTGGATCTGACCGGATATCGGGTCCAGTTCGGCAACAAGCCGAGCTTGTCCCCCACCCAAGTCCTCCCATTTGCTGCTGGCTGCTAACGCCGTTAAGGGCTGCAAAGCGAGAAGGAGCGCGATGATGGGCAGGAGTGCAGATCGGATGCGATTTTTCATGCGCTTATTCTAGCTCCGATTTTCATTGTGACGAGTGAAATGACGGTAACAATGGTTCATTTTCACTTGAACGGATAAACAAGTCTTGCCCGGCGGGACAACAAGGCCCGCATTTTTCTGGTTTATGCTTCACCAAGGCAAGGAAACGGACTAAGCTTGGTCAGGTGATTTGCGAGAGGCTTGGAACATGAATGGCGACATGGAAACATTGGAAGGCCAATTCCTGATTGCAATGCCTAACATGGGTGACCAGCGGTTCGAACGGACCGTGGTTTACATGTGCTCGCATTCGCCGGAAGGTGCGATGGGCCTTGTTATCAACCGCTCGCTTGAGAAGCCCGGAATTGCGGACTTTTTCGAACAGCTCAACATTTTGACTGGCGACGAGAAGAGTGTGCTGCCGGATGCCGTTCGTTCATCCCAGCTAGGTGTGGGCGGGCCCGTAGAGCCGGGCAGGGGCTTTGTGCTGCACTCTCCCGATTTCCGTTCGGATAACACCATGGTCATCGATGCGGATGTCTGCCTGACTGCGACGCTGGAAATCCTGCGCGCGATTGCGCGTGGAAGAGGTCCTCGAAAGGCGATGATCGCATTGGGCTATGCCGGCTGGGGTACCGGACAGCTTGAAGAGGAAATCAGTTCGAATGGCTGGCTGACCTCCCAGGCTGATTCATCGATCATTTTCGATCCGCACAACGAAACGAAATATGAGCGCGCCCTGCGCAATATGGGCATCAACCCGCTTTTGCTGTCGGCCGACGCCGGTCATGCCTGATCGCTGCCTGCCCTACTGACCAGCGAGGCGCAATTCCTCGCTGACCAGCTTGGCCGCTTCCTCGAAGGCCATGGGTTCACCCAGCAGATAGCCCTGGCCATATTCACAGCCCAATTGCATCAGTTCCACAATGTCGGATTCATATTCGATGCCTTCTGCAATCAGCTTCTGGTTCAACCCATGCGCCATGGCGATGATCGAACGCAGAACAACCAGCCGTTCCTTGCGGTCGCGCGCTTGCACGAAGGATTGGTCGATCTTGATCGTGTCAAACGGAAAACGCATCAGATAGCTCAGGCTTGAATAGCCTGTACCGAAATCATCGAGTGACAGTCCCGCTCCCAGTGCCTTGATGCGGGAAAGCACCTGGGACGAATATTCCGGATTTTCCATCACCAGGCTTTCGGTGATCTCGATACGCAACATCGAGGCTGGAAGGCCTGTGTCCTTCAACACTGTATGAATGTCGTTGATCAGGTCATGCCGCAAAATTTCACGGCTCGAAATATTGACCGAGACAAACAAATGGTCGTCTCCCGTCCTCTTGGCAATCTCGGCAAAATCCTGTGCAGCCCTGTTGAGGACATGGTAGCCGATATCATTGATCAGGCCGGAGCTTTCGGCAATCGGCACGAATTCCGCCGGCGATACCCGGCCCAATTTCGGATGCTGCCAGCGAACAAGCGCTTCAAAGCCGACAATCACCGTATCTTCAAGGCTCACGATTGGCTGATATTCAACGATGATCTGGCCATTGGTGACCGCGTCCTTGAGATCATCCGCAAGGACGGTTGCCTCGTC
>JAGRLM010000420.1 GCA_020441795.1 Nitratireductor sp. | reverse complement strand
GCGGAGATGATCGAGGCCGCGCGGCAGGCGAATGCCGACGGCTTCATCGCCGAACTGGTCGATGCCAAGGGCCGCCGCGGCTACGACGCCCAGGTCGGCGAACGCGGGGTGCAGCTCTCCGGCGGCCAGCGCCAGCGCATCGCCATTGCCCGCGCATTGGTCAACCAGCCAAAGCTGATCATCGCCGATGAACCGGTCTCCGCGCTTGATGTCTCGATCCGGGCAAAAATCCTCGATCTGTTGAGCGAATTGCGCGACAGGCTCGGCATTGCCTATCTGTTCATCAGCCATGATTTGTCAGTGGTACGCGCGCTGTGCGACGAGGTGATGGTGATGCGCCATGGCGAAATCGTCGAGCGCGGCAGGGCAAACGATATCTTCACCGCGCCCATGCGCAACTATACCAGGCGGTTGGTCGCTGCCGCCCCTGATCTGGAGCGGATACTGGCGGACAGATAGGGCAAGCGCCCCTATTCTTCCTCTATTTCAATCTCCAGCAGTTCTGCGGTACGTGCCACGAGGTTGATCTCGAATTCGTGCAATTCCTGATCGCTGATCGATATCTCACGCATCATGGTCAGGATCTGCCGCTTTGTATCAATCGGCATCTTGCGCACGATCGTGGTGAAGGGAAACAGCGAACTTTCATTGCTGTGCTGCTCGCGCACCACCGACTCGAACAGATCCAGTTCGTCAGGCGTGACTTCGAGGAAATCCTCCAGGATTTCGCGATAGCGCCGCACCTCTTCTTCGCGGATCTTTCCGTCAATGGTAATGACGCGAAACAACAGAACCGCCATCGCAATGCGACGGTCGCCATGTGTATATTCGATCAGCCCGTCTTCCGACGATCCCAGTCGCTCCAGGAACTGTTTGACTACAACATACATGCGACGCCCCAACTTTACGTTACGTAAACAAATAACCCGATACACATTCCCAATCAATCATATTTTCTGGCAATGATCATTACAGTATTGATGAAACGCTGCCGGTAGCACCGGCAGGACTTCACTTATCGTGAATTGCGGACGGGAATAAACAAAAACCGGCTTCCACTTGGCATGAATGCCAAAGAGAAACCGGTTTTGAGACGCAACACCCTTGAAGGGGCCCCGGTACGCAGTACCTGATCCGGGGGTCGAGGCCGGTTTGTTGCCCGCCTCGACACCCGTTTTAGGTGGATAACGTAAACAGCAGGTTAGAATTGGGTTACCTGCTGATTAACGCGCCGATTTTTTCACGATTTGCCGAATTTTCTTTCCCTATTCCGCAGCTTCGCGTTGTGCCATGGGTTCCACCCTTGCCGCACAGAACTTGAATTCCGGAATTTTGCCAAACGGATCAAGTTTCGGGTTGGTCAGCCGGTTGGCCGGGCTTTCATTGAAACAGAACGGAATGAAGACCATTCCGTCCGCCACTTCGCGGTCCTCGCGCAGCACCGCATCCACCGTGCCGCGCCTGGTCGCCACCCGGACCATTCCACCAGCACGCAGGCCGCGTTTGGCAATCTCGCGCGGGTTCATAGCGGCAATGCCTTCCGGCTCGATCGCATCAAGAACATCCGTACGCCGCGTCATGGAGCCAGTATGCCAATGCTCCAGCAAGCGACCGGTCGTCAGCACCATCGGATATTCCTCATCGGGAATCTCGTCCGGCGGCAGCAAATCGGTCGGCACGATCTTGCCCCGCCCGTCGGCTGTTGGAAATTTTTCCCGGAAGATGATGGCGTTGCCCGGCTTGTCGGGTGCGTCGGCGGGATAGGTTACGGCATCCTCCCGCTCCAATCGCTCCCAGCTTATATTGTTGAGCGAAGGCATGACCAGTTGCATCTCGCGATAGACATCGCTGACGTCCGCATAGTTCCAGCCAAGGCCGAGCCCATTGGCAATGTCACGGATCAATTCCCAGTCCTGACGCGCCTCGCCCGGCAGCGAGATCGCCGGACGACCAATCTGCACCTGACGATTGGTGTTGGTATAAGTGCCAAGTTTTTCTGCGTGGGCTGATGCTGGCAATACGACATCTGCATGCCATGCGGTTTCTGTCAGGAAGATATCCTGCACCACCAGATGCTTCAGATGGGCCAAGGCCGCGCGGGCATGGATCTGGTCAGGGTCCGACATTGCCGGGTTTTCACCCATCACATACATGCCCTTGATCTCGTCGGCATGGATGGCATCCATGATCTCGACGACGGTCAGGCCGCGCTTCGGATCGAGCGTCCTGCCCCACAGATCGACATAGCCCTGGCGGATATCCGGGTTTTCCACCGACTTGTAGTCGGGGAAGAACATCGGGATAAGCCCGGCATCCGAGGCGCCTTGAACATTGTTCTGGCCACGCAGCGGATGCAGGCCCGTGCCTTCCCGGCCGACATGGCCGGTAACAAGCGCCAGCGCAATCAGGCAGCGCGCATTGTCCGTTCCATGCGTGTGTTGCGAGACACCCATGCCCCAGAAGATGATCGACCGTTCTGCCGTGGCATAGGTGCGGGCAATCTCGCGAATATAGTCAGCCTCGATCCCGCAAGTGTCAGCCATGGCTTCCGGCGAAAAATCCTTGACCTTTTCCTTCAGCGCCTCGAAGCCCGAGACGTGCGCCTGGATATACTGCTCGTCATAGAGCTTTTCCTCGACAATCACATTCAGCATCGCATTGAGCAGCGCCACATCCGTTCCCGGCTTGAACTGCACTGGATGGCTGGCATGGCGCATCAGCGCCTGCTTGCGCGGATCCATGATGATCAGCTTCGCGCCGCGCTTGGCAGCTTGCTTGAGATAGGTCGCGGCAACAGGATGGTTGGTGTTGGGCCGCGCTCCAATGACGATGATGCAATCCGAAAATTGCGCATCGGTAAAGGGCGCTGACACTGCACCAGAGCCGATCCCCTCCAAAAGGGCCGAAACCGAGGACGCGTGGCAAAGCCGGGTACAATGATCGACATTGTTGGTACCAAAACCCTGGCGCACCAGCTTCTGGAACAGATATGCCTCTTCATTCGATCCCTTGGCAGAGCCAAAGCCGGCAAGCGCTGACCCGCCATCGTGGTCGATGATCGAACGAAAACCGCCAACCGCCAGTGCCATCGCCTCTTCCCACGAGGCTTCGCGAAACACCGTCATCGGGTCCACGCCCTTGAGGTCGATATCGCCACGCTTGGGTGCATCGGCACGCCGGATCAGTGGTTTGGTCAAACGGTCCGCGTGGCGCACATAGTCAAAGCCGAAGCGGCCCTTGACGCAAAGCCGG
>JAGRLM010000419.1 GCA_020441795.1 Nitratireductor sp. | reverse complement strand
CATCGGTTTCCTTGATGACGGCCTGACCGCATCGCATCGTGCCTGAAGCTGCATCGAAGCCATAGCTTGGCGAGCCATGCAGTTGCCAGCCTTCCGCAAGTGCCTTTGTCACCTTGTGGCAAAAGGCGGAATCGTCAGGTCCGGTAAGGAAACGATAAAGGGTTGTCACTGATTTCATTCCTTCTGCGTTACAATCCGGAGTTTCCGAAGGTCTTCACTAGGTTGATTGCCTGTTCGAGATGCAGTCGCTCCACCATTTCGCCGTCCAGCTGGATAGCGCCAGCCGAAGCGTTTTGTGGCAAGGCGAAGGCTGCAATGATTGCCCGGGCCCGGGCAAGCTCCGGGGCAGACGGGGAAAAGGCAAGATTGGCTGCTTCGATCTGTGCGGGATGAATGAGTGTCTTGCCGTCAAAGCCCATATCGGCACCGGCGCGACATTCGTCGGCAAAGGCCTCGAGATTTCGAAAATCATTGCAGACGCCGTCGAGCGCCGCGAGGCCGAAAGCACGCGCCGCGGCAATGACGCTCATGAACCATGGTTGCATCACCGTGCGGCCAAGCGAAAGATTGACGCCGGTGGATTTGGCAAGATCATTGGGTCCCAGTACCAGTGCCTCAAGACCAGCTGCCCGGCCACGCCTTGCAATGGCTGCGATATCAAGAATAGCGGCAGGGCTTTCGATCATTGCCCAAAGGGCCGGGCCATGCCTTCCCATTCTTGCCCTCACGGCAAGAAGTTCCTCCGGGTTTTCCAGTTTGGGCAGGAGAATTGCATCCGGTCGGCATTCAAGTGCGACCGCCAGGTCATCGCCAAATCCGGGTGAATGATGGCCGGAAACCCGGATGACGCGCTCACGTCTGCCGAAATCGGTGTCCCTTACCAGTTCGCGCAGATTATTGCGCGCAGTTGCCGCCATTTGCGGGGCAACCGAATCCTCCAGGTCAAAAATCAGGCCGTCGCAGGCAAGGCCCTGCGCCTTTTCCAGTGCACGGCGGTTCGATGCCGGCATGAACAGGACGGAACGGCGCGGTCGCCAAGAATCGGACAAGAAAACCATAACGCCATTTTTCGTGGTTTGGTGCCGGTTGCAAGCGACAATCTACCCGAAAATGCGACAGAAATCTCCAATGGCCGGGACCCAGGGCACTCGACCCGGCGCGAAGCTTGGTGTAAACCGCGCAAAAGCAGTAAAACACAATTACAGACAGCCGGAAGTTCACCCTCATGCAGAAATTCACGACGCTGACCGCCGTAGCCGCGCCCCTGCCGATCATCAATATCGACACGGACATGATCATCCCCAAGGACTATCTCAAGACGATCAAGCGCACGGGTCTTGGCAAGGGATTGTTTGCGGAAATGCGCTATGGCGAGGATGGCTCGGAAAATCCGGATTTCGTTCTCAACCAGCCGGCATGGCGCAACGCCAAAATACTGGTCGCTGGCGACAATTTCGGCTGCGGATCAAGCCGCGAGCATGCGCCGTGGGCATTGACCGATTTCGGTATCCGCTGCGTGATCTCCACCAGCTTTGCCGATATTTTCTACAACAACTGTTTCA
>JAGRLM010000418.1 GCA_020441795.1 Nitratireductor sp. | reverse complement strand
CACAACTGGAATCCCTTGGCGTTCCTGATGGCGTGTTCGATGATGTCGTTACCTCCGGCGACGTTACCCGTGTGCTGATCGGCGAGGCTGATCGCAAGGTCTATCATATCGGCCCCGAACGCGACCTCAAACTCTTTGACGGCCTTGATATCGAACTCGTTGATCGCGACGAAGCCGAGACGATTGTGTGCACCGGACTGCGCGATGACCGTGCGGAGACACCGGAAGACTATGCAAATGAACTCGATGAACTGGCGAGCCGTGATTTGCCTTTCATCTGTGCCAATCCCGATATTGTTGTCGAGCATGGCCACACGCTGATCTGGTGCGCAGGTGCGCTCGCCCGCGACTATGCGAAAATGGGTGGCGAAACCCGCATTGTCGGCAAGCCGCACCGCCCGATCTATGAACATGCCTATGCCCGAGCCTGTGACATCGCCGGGCGCGAACTGGCGCTTGACCGCATCCTGGCCATTGGCGATGGCATGCCGACGGATGTCGCTGGCGCAGCCGCCTATGGCATCGATCTGCTTTATGTTTCGGCTGGCATTCACTCTGCCGACTATGGTGATCCCGACAACCCCGATCCGCAGGCATTGCAGGCTTTCCTCGAAAGTCATGGAGCAAATCCGGTTGCCTGGCTGCCGCGACTGGCCTGGTAGATCATGACAATGGCGGGCGCAGAAAAGGGCTTGGTCTGTCGGGGCTCGTCGAGCCTGCCCGTTTCCGTGTCCGGCGGCGTGGTGGCAATCGGCAATTTTGACGGCGTGCACCGCGGCCATCTGGCAGTTGTTTCCACTGCGCTTGACCTTGCAAGGCCAGACAGCAGGCCAACCATCGCGCTCACTTTCGAGCCGCATCCAAGAACCTTTTTCCGGCCCGACCATCCCGTCTTTCGCCTGACCCCGGAATCGCAAAAGACAGCGCTGCTCATCGAAAGCGGATTTGATGCCGTGGTGATCGAGGCATTTGATGCGGATTTTGCGGCGGTGACGGCAGAGGAATTCGTCCACCGTATTCTCAGGCAGCATCTCCGAGCCAGCCATGTCGTGGCAGGCCATGATTTCCATTTCGGCAAGGGCAGGGCAGGCACCCCGCAATTCCTGCAGCAGGAGGCAGCGCATGCCGGGATAGGCGTGACGCTTGTGGAACCCCATCGCGACGAGGATGGCGAGATCATATCGTCTAGCCGTATCCGCCGATGCCTGGGAGATGGCGACATAGCCAGGGCCAATGCCCTCCTGGGGCGTCACTGGAGCGTTTCGGGCACCGTGATCCATGGCAAGAAACTGGGCCGGACCCTGGGATACCCAACGGCAAATCTACTGCTGCCTGCCGAAAATCACCTCGCACACGGGATTTATGCAGTGCAACTTCGCCGGGCAGATGGCTCACTGCATGACGGCGTTGCCAGCTATGGCCGCAGGCCGACATTCGACAATGGCGAGGCACTCTTGGAAACCTTCGTCTTCGATTTTGCCGATGACCTTTATGGCGAGGAAATTTCCGTCATTTTCCACGGCTTCCTGCGTGGCGAGGAGAAGTTTGACAGCGTCGAGGCATTGGTCGAACAGATGGACCGCGACAGCGCCAACGCGCGTTCTGTCCTTTCAAAGTCAATTTCCGGCTTTATTCGTTAACCCTGCACTGCTATGAGGCGATCATGTTTCGCGCGGTTATGGCAATACTCCGAATTATCCGCCCGGCCTCTGCCTGATCTTCCTACGGGCAGGGTTCCGGGCTTTTCCCGCATGCGAAAGCGGCAAGCGCTTGCAGCGATTTCCACCGATGATTTCAAAGACCGTTGATTCTGGTCCGGGCCGCAATTTTCACGGCTGGCAGGAAGGAACGGGAAACAAGAGCCGAGACAGGCATCATGAGCGACAAGACAAGCAAGACCAAGACTGAACAATCAGGGCGTGACTGGAGCGAAACGCTCTACCTGC
>JAGRLM010000417.1 GCA_020441795.1 Nitratireductor sp. | reverse complement strand
TTGCCGGTGAAACAGATCAGCCCCCTGCCTGCTCCTGCCTGGGTGGCAAGGGCCTGATATCTGCCCCAGCAGCCTTCAGGGCGCCGAAGCCGCCATCGACATGGGCGATGTTTGCAAAACCCATATCGGCGAGTGTCTTGGTGGCAAGGGCCGAGCGCCAGCCGGCCGCACAAAAAAGCACATAGGTTGTCTCGGCATTGGCAAACACATCGCGATGATAGGGGCTTTGCGGATCGAACCAGAATTCAAGCATGCCGCGTGGTGCATGCACCGATCCGTCGACCTTGCCCTCGCGTTCGAGCTCACGCACATCGCGAATATCGACAAACTTCGCCGCGCCCGCGGCTACCTTGTCGAGAGCCTCTTGCGGCGAAAGGGTGATGATCTGCTCATTGGCTCGCGCAACCAATTCAGAAACGGGAATAATTGCCATGGTGTCCTCCTGATGCGGACCACTATCCCGGAGGTCGCAATGGGGCGCAAGCGGTCACAAACAAAAAGGGCTGGTTTGCGACCAGCCCTTTCAGCATTCACTGCCAGGTTTCCCCAACTAATTCGATATCAATTCGCTGCAGACACCGTGGCGATTTCGGGGTTGCCGAAAATGCCCACCAGAATTACCGCGACAACGAAAATGGCTACGGCTACAGCCGCAACGCCCCAAACAGAACCTTTGGTCCTGTTTTCCATGATCAGCTCGTCCATGTAGAATTGCACCCTGTTGAACTTGCCGGATTTGTGCCGGTCTCGTCTTGATGACGTGGCGAGGATTTACTCCTTTGGCAGTTGGTTCGCAAGCGCAAAAGCGGCATCAATGTGGCGGATTTTGAATGGCTGCCATGCAGCGGACACATATCTTTATTGTTTTTCAATGGGTTATGCCAAATTAATTTGAATTGCCAAAGGGTTAACACATTCGACAGACCGGGCGTTTGTTGCAGCGCAGCATTTTCTTCCCGATCATGCAACTCTAAATCCCCGAATGCATTTCGACTGCCTTGCCGCCCGCCTTTTGCCGCCGAAGCGCGGTGGCGAAGTCGGAATTTAACGTCAGAACACCGGAAATTCGCTGATTGAGCGCCCTTTCGCGCGAGTGGCCCGGAAATCAGGAAACGCGATCGCTTGCCGGATGTGATTCGACCTCAAGCCTTTCGAATTTCCTGAAGCATCATTCGATGAAATGCTTCTACTGCGCGGTTGTGATGCCATTTTCTGTTGGGCGTGAAGGCAATGACGGGATGGACTCATGCCCGTTTTGCGACAGACTTGCGGACGTGATAGCCATGGGCCACATCACCCAACGGGATTCGCCCATGGCAACGCCGCTTTCCGACCCTGTCGCTACGCAAAGGCTCGCGCTGATCGATCTTGCGCGCGGGATAGCGCTGATCGCGATGACCGTCTTTCACTTCTGCTGGGACCTGGAGATGTTCGGCCTTGTGCGCCCGGGCTTCATGGCGCAGCCAGAGGCAATTTGGTCGGCACGGATCATCGCAGGCAGCTTCCTGTTCCTTGTCGGGTTCTCACTCTACCTGGCGCATGGCAAGCAATTGAGAATGAGGCCCTTCCTCAAGCGACTTGCGATGGTGGGTGGTGCTGCGGCAATCATTTCCATTGCGACCTGGTTTTTCACGCCTGACGCCTTCATCTTCTTCGGGATCCTGCATTGCATCGCGGTTTCAAGCGTGATTGCACTGGCGTTCTTGCGCGCCCCGTGGTGGCTGACCGGATTGGCCGGGCTTTTCATCGTGACCATGCGTTCAAGCCTGCAAACCCCGGCACTAGATGCAGCATGGTGGTGGTGGAGCGGATTGTCACAGGTCATTCCGCGCTCCAATGACTATGTGCCGCTGTTTCCGTTTCTGGGCATGGTGTTGATTGGCGTTGCCGCAGCCAAGCTGGCGCAGTCCAGCGGCTTCACAGCGACATTGGCAAAGCCGCAATTGCAGATCGCGCCTGCAAGGCTCCTGCGGTTTCTGGGTCGAAACAGCCTCGTTTATTACCTGCTGCACCAGCCGGTGATGATCGCGCTTCTTTACGCAGTGCTGAAGATCAGCGGACGTATTTTATAAACGGTGTCACATTGGCAATGCTGTCATAGAGCTTGCGTGCAGTATGGTTGAATTCCTGGGTAAGCCAGTAGACCTGACCAGCGCCAGCAGCGTCCGCATTGCGGTAGACAGCCTCTATCAGCGCCCTGCCCACGCCCTTGCCGCGGGCATCCCTGCTGGTGAAAAGGTCGTTGAGATAGCAGCGCTTGTCCTCGGACCAGGTGGTGGCATGAAAGAGGTAATGGGCAAATCCAAGCAGTTGATCATTTCCCGCATCAGCCACCAGGCAATATGGCCCATCTCCGGATGCCGTCATCAGCCTTTTCCACAGCGCATCGGTTCCCGCTGACAGGTCTGCCTCATAGAATTCCTGATAGCCCTTCCACAAGCGTTCCCAGGCATCCCGGTCTTTTTCAACAGCGGCGCGGATGGTGATTGCCATGCAATGATCCCTCAATATAGGTTTGTCTCCCGGAATGTTTACCGCGCTGACACGCAAGGGTAAGGACCAGATGAAGAATACCGATGAAGCACCCAATACCATTCCCTGGCCGCCGATCATATTGCTGGCATCCATCCTGTGCGGCTGGCTCGCCGGTCGGTATTTTCCCCTGCCCTGGGCTTCCTCGGGCATGGCGCGCGACATTTTGCAAGGTGTCGGGATTATCGCCATTGGCGTTGCGGTGCTGATCTATGCAATGGCATTTCGCGCGATGCAGCGAATGCGCACGAATATCCTGCCACACAGGGCAGCGGACCATCTGGTAACCGACGGCCCCTTCGCCTTTTCCCGAAACCCGATTTATCTCGCGAATTTCATCCTGGTGACCGGGCTCGGCCTGGCACTTGCCAATCTTTGGCTACCCATTGCCGCGCTGATTGCGGCCTGGCTCGAACAGAAGCTGGGGATCGAGCGCGAGGAAGCGCATCTGGAGCACAAGTTCGGCAGGGCCTGGCGTGACTACAAGAAGCGGGTGCGGCGCTGGATCTGATACCGGGTTAGCGTCCCACGCCCAATTCGGCCAGACGCGCCAGACACGCGTCTTCCACCTGTTCGAGTTCGCGCAGGGTTTCCTCGATATCGCGGCGTTTCTGTTCGAGTTCGCGACGGCGCTCGGTAACGCGCTTCATCAGCAGACGCATCTGCCCCTCCTCGCCCGGCGGAGAACGATACATGTTGAGGATCTCGCGGATCTCGGCGATGGAAAAGCCAAGGCGCTTGCCGCGCAGGATCATCATCAGCAGGCGCCTGTCAGCCGGACGGAACAACCGGGTACGGCCACGGCGCACAGGCTTGATCAGCCCCTCATCCTCGTAGAAGCGAATGGTGCGTGTTGAAATGCCGAATTCGCGCGTCAATTCAGTAATCGTGAAAAATTCTGCGCTTTCGGACTTGGCGGACATTTCCGGTATTCCTGACTGTTCCATGCTGCCATTGCGCCCGCCTGCCCTGCCGGGAAGCAATCGACCCGCCAGGCGCTCGGCACAACGGGAATTGCGCCTGCAGCAAAACCCTGCTTTTCCTGTTAGAGGTATTTACGTAAAAGTCAATTGACAGCAAAAACAGACCACAGAAGTTTGCGCAAGCCGGAAGCTGTGACTAGGGTTGTGAAATCCTACAGTGAAAGCCTGCCGATTCGATTGCAGGCTCAGAAAATTTCCGGAAGTTCCATGTCCTTTCTACGATCCGTAGCCGCTGCCTATCGCAATTATTTCAATTTTTCGGGCCGCGCCAACCGGCGGGATTTCTGGTTCTGGCTCGGATTTGCGGTTGTCGCCTGGCTTGCGCTACTGCAGTTCGACCTTCAGACAGTTGCGGAATGGCTGGACTATCTGCCGGGGGAAGAAGGCGTCCCGCGTTATTTCTCCAATGGCTGGCTTGTGCTCAATGTCATTCCGCTGATCGGGCTGATCGTGCGTCGGGTGCATGACCATGACAAGCCGGCCTGGATGGCGCTGACGGTGCTTCCGCTGCCCTATTGGCTGATTGCAAAGGGCACAGCAGGGCCAAATCGGTATGGATAACGGTGTAAAACTGTCACATGCCTTAAATTCGTCGCTTTAGACACTATTAACGCAGTTGTCCTCATACTGGATCCGGGGGAAGATACGGGCCAAGGAGCGGATAAGGCGATGAGCTTGAAATCCACGATAGCAGCCATGGCGCTGGCACTGGCCGTGCCGGCAGCAGCAAATGCACAGCAAGTTGAATCCAAAACCTGGTTGATCAACGGGTTTGGCAGCGCTGTGCCGTTTGTCGGTTACGGTTTTGCAAACCTGAAGAAGAAGATCCCCGGATCAGACCTCTATTCCTATATCGGCCCTGCGGAAGGTCTTGCGATCATCCAGCCCAAGGTGATGAATGACATTCGTGCAGCCTACAGGCGCAACCCGAATGTAGAGATCAACCTGATCGGCATTTCCTTCGGGGCAAACATGCTCTCACGCATGGTAGCACAGCTCGACAAGGAGGGCATTCCGGTCAGCTATCTGGGCATTCTCGACGGCCTGCCGCTGGCGCCGATTACCAAGAATGTGAAGCGCGTCGACAATTTCATCTGCAACCTGCCCGGTTGCCTGCGTGACAAGGTCCGCCTGATGAGAGGCAATACCGAGACTATCGAGAACCATTTCGCCTATACGACCACGCATATTGCGCTAGGCGATAATGAGGAAGTGCATCAGCGCATCCTGCACCAGATCAGCACCTATCCGATGGATATCGGCCCGGTTTCGGTTGATTATACCTATACTGCAGCTACCGGCGTTGCCGTGCAGCCCAGGGCCTATGCACCGATAGAGTGATTTGCGGTCGGGGTTCCGGCCTTCGACCAGTCACGCATCAGCACACACACGATCATCGCAGTTTCCCTGTAGCGCCGATGGCGCGGGCAGACGCGAGCAATCATGCGATTTCAAGCGCCGATGAACTTTCCCTGCTTGGCGCTGTCGCAAACTTGCGCTGGTAATCCCTCGAAAAATGCGTCGGGCTTTCATAGCCCACCTCGAAACTTGCCGAGGCAACACTGTGACGCCCTGCCCGAAGCAGATCGCGGGCGGCAAT
>JAGRLM010000416.1 GCA_020441795.1 Nitratireductor sp. | reverse complement strand
GGCATCATGAACGAGAACGAGCCGCCACGCGGCACGGGCCCAGTTCTGGTCAAGACCGATAGCGAAGATTAATCAGGGCGTTCTGCGCCAAACCGGAATCATTATTTCAAGAAGAGCAATGATCAAGGCACGCATTACAGTCACGCTGAAGAACGGCGTTCTCGACCCGCAGGGCAAGGCAATAGGCGGCGGTCTCGCCGCGCTTGGCTTCACTGGCGTTCACTCCGTCCGCCAGGGCAAGGTTTTCGATGTCGAACTGGAGGGCACCGACAAGGCAAAAGCCGAAACACAGCTCCAGGCCATGTGCGAGAAGCTTTTGGCCAATCTGGTGATCGAGGATTATCAGGTGGAGCTGCACAAATAGCATCATGGCCGACAACCACCGTATACGTTGAGCGGTGGCGTCGCCTGATTGCGGAGAACCGCGAAAACAGGAACCTGGCGAATTTGCGATGAAATCAGCAGTCATTCTTCTACCCGGCCTGAACCGGGACCGCGACATGATCGCCGCCCTGACAAAGATCGGCGGCAAGCCGCCCGTCACCGTCTGGCAGACCGAGACCGAAATTCCTGATGTCGACCTGATCGTCATTCCAGGCGGCTTTTCCTATGGTGACTACCTGCGCTGTGGTGCCATTGCCGCCCGAATGCCGGTGCTGGATGCAGTTCGACGCAAGGCTGCGCAAGGCGTGCGCGTCATGGGCGTTTGCAACGGCTTCCAGATCCTGACCGAAGCAGGCTTGCTGCCCGGCGCATTGATGCGCAATCAGGGCCTGAAATTTGTCTGCCGCGAGGTCAAACTGTCTGTCGAGAACGCCGAGACGGCTTTCACCAGCCACTACAGCAAGGGACAGGTCCTGCGCTGCCCTGTCGCCCATCATGACGGCAATTACTTCGCTGATGGCGAGACCATCGACAGGATCGAAGCCAATGGCCAGGTTGTCTTCCGCTACACGCAGGGCACCAATCCCAATGGCTCGATCAACGACATTGCAGGCATCATCAACGAAGCAGGCAATGTTCTGGGCATGATGCCCCATCCTGAAAACCTCATCGAGGCCGCACATGGCGGAAACGATGGCAGGCCGCTGTTTGAGAGCGCGCTGGAGCTGGTGAGTTGAAATGACAAGCCGCCAAAGTCTTGCACTCTTGTTGATCGCCGGTTTGGCTGCTTGCCAGGCGCCAGGAAAACCGTCCGATGCGCTGAGCCTCAATTCAAGCGGCGATCCGACCGACACCATTGTTGTAGTTGCGCAGGCCGCGCAGAAATGCTGGTTCAAGTCGAAGGACAAGACCTTCACCCCTTACCGCCTGGCCAATGAGGTCAACGCACCTGCTGGCCGTCCGCGCTTTCTGCTGGTGCCAAGACGCGATCCCGGCGGCCTGCCGTTGCTGGTGGTTCAGGCAGAAAACAAGGGCGATGCGGCTACCGGAAAATTCACCCATATCCAGACCTTCGGGCCGCTCCTCTCCACCACCGCGGGCCAGCGGATCACCAATGACATCAAGCGTTGGTCGAGCGGCAATACTGCTTGCGCCTGACACTGACCGCCAAAGTTCGAGCCAGGAAACATGATCAGGAACTCCTTCGAAATCACTCCCGAACTCATTGCCGCCCATGGCCTGAAGCCGGACGAATATGACCGCATCCTGACATTGATCGGGCGCGAACCGACCTTTACGGAACTCGGCATCTTTTCGGCGATGT
>JAGRLM010000415.1:4954-9103 GCA_020441795.1 Nitratireductor sp. | reverse complement strand
GAAGCGCGCGCGGCTCAATTGCATGTTGCATTTCCTGGACAGCCTGCCCTATCCCGGAAAGGACCGGCAGGTGGCTCGCGAACCCGATCCGCTGATTGTCGGCGATGCTAGCCATGTCATTGGCACCGACTCGCATATTCTGGGCAAGACGCTTCATCCGGACCTGCGCAAGGCAGTCGGCACGCCAACCGACTGACCCTAGAACCGGAAGACCGCAGAGCCGTTCAGCGAATAGACGAAATCGTTTCCAAAGCTCGCTGTATAGCCAACGGGATTTGGTATGCCACCTGGCAGGGTCATTGTTGAAAGCGAGCCGCTGGTCATGATGCCGGCAGTGCCACCAAGCTTGAATTCGACGCCTTTCGCAGGTGTAAGTACCGCCGTCAGGCCTGCTGTCCAGGTATCGGTCTGGGAGGTGAAGCCCTGGGTGGCACCCTGATCCCAGGTCAGGCTCCCGGCAAGCGAAAACTTCTCGGTGAACTGGTGCGCCGCCCCTAGCGTTATTGTCCAGCTATCCTTGAACAAAAGCGTCAAGCCGCTCACCGCAAATGGCTGCGTGCAGGCAAATGGCAGAGCTGTCGAGCAAAGCGGCATGTTGTCGGCAACGCTCCAGTCGGTCCATTTGACCGCGCCAAAGGCAAGCCAGCCAGGTGCAACACCAGACTGGAACTTTGCTTCAACGGATTGCGGCATGGTGATCTTGCCAGCCACCGGCCCGGCAAACGGGATGGCGGGATTGATGACGGTACCGGTCATGTCGTAATCAACGGCGGAATTCCAGATGAGGCTGGCCCGCAGTGCATATTCGGGAATTTCATATGCGAGGCCAAGACGCCAGGCATTTGATGAATCCTCAACCCTTGTCGTTGCCGTCAATCCCGGCCCGACCGCATAGAATTGATCGAGTTCATACCGGATCTTTTGCCAGGAATATCCACCTATCAGGCTGATCTGACCCTTTTCCATCGCCATGGAAACCGCGCAGGTCAGGCCGTAGTCCTCGGAAGAAAAATGCTGCTCGGTTGCCGAGCCGGTATAGGTCCAGTTCTTTCCGTATTCCGCGTGACCGCCCCATGGCTCACGATAGCTCCCCATACAACGAAGCATGTCACCAAATTTCATCGTGGCGCTCGCTCTGCCAATGGTGAATGGCGAAGCCTCGGAGACATCGGCACTCGGTCCGAAAACGCCGGTGATATTTGTCAGCCTGCGATCGGGATGGATGTAGCGGACCTCGGATTCAACGGCGAAACCATCCTGCTGGAACAGAAAATCCCAGTCCCGCTGGCCGGTATCATATCCACCGGCATTAGCGGTATTCGCGCAGAAAATTACCAGTAAAACCGAAACGGAGACACATTTTGCCGCCGCCAACGCTCGCAACTTGCGCATTTTTCGCTTTCCCCTGCCCTTCGTCGCGGCACCCGCTACTCCTCACACGTTTCCCCGGAGTTGGGCTTTCGCAACAATTTAAGACAGGTTTGCGCAAATTGCCTGCCGGGTCAATCTCAATGTCCTGAAACTGAATTTACCCGGCAAGATTGCTTACTGGAGGCGACTTGCGGCCGTTCTGGTTCGGTCCAGTTGCTCCTGATAGCCCGCAAGCTTTTCGCGTTCTTCTGCCACAACTTCCTCCGGCGCATTGGCAACGAATTTTGCATTGCCAAGCTTGCCATCCAGACGCTTGATCTCGCCTTCCAGCCGTTTCACTTCCTTGGAGAGGCGAGCATGTTCGGCCGCAAAGTCGATAACACCCTCCAGCGGCAGGCAGGCTGTGGCCTCACCAATCACGATCTGGGCAGAAGCCTTGGGTGCCAGGTTGGCGAGTTCAACGGGGTCAACGCGCGCAAGGCGCTCGATGGCTGGCGCATGCAAGGCGAGGCGCTGGCGGGTCACCTCATTGGCATCCACCACCATCAACGGCAGAATATCGCCGGGCTTGATGTTCATCTCGGCACGAACCGAGCGAATTTCCGACACAAGGTTGATGAGCCAGTTGATTTCGGCCGCAGCTTCCTCATTGTTGTAGTCGCTGATCGGCCATGCCGTGTGGCACAGAAGCGCCGAACGTGTTTCACCCCCGCCCGCCGTATGCTGCCACAACTCCTCGGTGATGAACGGCATGAATGGATGCAGAAGCTTGCAGATTTCTTCCAGAACAAAGGCCGCACAGGCCTGCGATTCAGCTTTCGCTGCCTCGTCATTGCCGGAAAAGACCGGCTTCAGCAGTTCCAGATACCAGTCGCAATAGGTGTTCCAGACGAACTTGTAGGCAGCCGCTGCAGCATCATTGAAACGGAAGCGTTCGATAGCGACCGTGACGTCATGCACCGTCCGTGACAGCTCGGTCAAAATCCAGCGGCTGATGGTGAGATGGGCATTTGAAGGATCAAACCTCGGATCCCTGCTGACGCCATTCATCTCCCCAAAGCGCGCGGCATTCCAGAGCTTGGTACCAAAATTGCGATATCCTGCAATCCTGGCGGGATCGAGTTTAACATCCCTGCCCTGCGCTGCCATGATGGCAAGCGTGAAGCGCAATGCGTCCGCACCATACTCGCCGATCAGCTCCAGCGGGTCGATGACATTGCCCTTTGACTTCGACATCTTGGCGCCGTTCTTGTCACGAACCAGCGCATGAACATAGACCGTATGGAACGGCTCTATTGCCTCTCCATCCTCGTCCTTCATGAAATGCAGGCCCATCATCATCATTCGGGCAACCCAGAAGAAGATGATGTCAAACCCTGTCACCAACACATCGGTCTGGTAATAGCGGTCGAGTTCCGGCGTCTTTTCCGGCCAGCCAAGCGTGGAGAACGGCCACAATGCGGAGGAGAACCATGTGTCGAGTACATCGGGGTCGCGGGTCAGGATTTCGCCCGGCTTGAAATCCTCGATCTTTTCCTGAACCCATGCCTTCCAGGGTCCTTCCAGCGCCAGGTAATGCTGGATAGCCTCGTCAAGCGCCTCTTCTTCGGTCTTCTCGACAAATACCGTGCCGTCAGGTCCGTACCATGCAGGAATCTGGTGCCCCCACCACAATTGCCGCGAAACGCACCAGGGCTGGATGTTTTCCATCCAGTTGAAATAGGTGTTTTCCCATGTTTTGGGCACGAAATGCGTCCGCCCCTCGCGCACGGCCGTAATGGCCGGTTTGGCAAGGGTTGCCGCATCCACATACCACTGGTCTGTCAGGTAAGGCTCAATGGGAACCCCGCCCCTGTCACCATGCGGTACCTGATGCGTATGCGGCTCGATCTTGTCGAGCAGACCCAAGCCGTCCATCATTTCGACGACGTGCTTGCGCGCCTCGAAGCGGTCCATTCCGTCCAGCGTTTCGATGGCCTCGATCAGCTTGCCTTCCTGCTTCAGCCCATCGAGGAAATCATCATTGTCCTTCAGCGTGATTGCCGCGCGCTCGGTCAGGATATTGATCTTTGCCAGATTGTGCCGCTTGCCGACCTCGAAATCGTTGAAATCATGTGCTGGCGTCATCTTCACAGCACCAGTGCCAGCTTCCGGATCCGGATATTCATCCGCAACGATCGGAATTCTGCGCCCGACCAGCGGCAGGATCACATGTTTGCCGATGAGTGACTTGTAACGCGGATCATCGGGATGAACGGCAACGCCGCTATCACCCAGCATGGTTTCAGGCCTTGTGGTGGCGACAACCAGATAGTCGCGGGTTTCATGGCCTGCCGGTTCACCATCGGATGGCTTCCACGCAATATGGTTCCCCTCGCCATCAAGATTATAGGGATGCTCGTAGGTCACGCCATCTTCCAGCGGATAGCGGAAATGCCACAGATTTCCCTTCACCTCGACCTGCTCGACTTCAAGGTCGGAAATCGCCGTGAGAAGTTTCGGGTCCCAATTGACCAGACGCTTGTCCTTGTAGATGAGGCCTTCCTTGTAGAGGCGAACAAACACCTCGAGCACCGCCTCGCTCAAACCCTCATCCATGGTGAAACGCTCACGCGACCAGTCACAGGATGCGCCCAGGCGCTTCAACTGGTTGAAGATGGTTCCGCCCGATTCCTCTTTCCATTCCCAGATACGCTCGACAAATTTCTCACGACCCATGGCATGACGGTCAGGCAGTTGGCGCTCCGCCAACTGGCGCTCGACAACCATTTGCGTTGC
>JAGRLM010000415.1:0-4879 GCA_020441795.1 Nitratireductor sp. | reverse complement strand
TTGAGCGCGTGACCCATGTGCAGCGAACCGGTGACATTGGGCGGAGGAATGACAATGCAGAACGAATCTTCACCGGGTCTCGCAGCAGCACCGGCGCGAAAGGCATCCGCTTCATCCCATCTTGCGGCAATTCTGGGTTCGATCGCAGCAGCGTCGTAGGTTTTGTCCAGCATGATTTTCCCGAAAGGTCTGGTGATCCGAGCCAGGGCGGCGGTCACAGCTAGTGTTTATCCGTGTAAAGCGAATGGCGCCAGCAGTGTCAACAACCACACAGTCGCAGAATTGGTCATCGAGCTTGCCGGAAGTTTGCAAAATGGGTAATTCTGGTCAGGGTTCACAGCGGAGTAGTATCGTGCGGATTTTGATTGTCGAGGGAAATTCAGCCGAAATTCTGGCCAACGATGAGCGCAATGGCAGAAAACCCGCATGGAAATCCTATGCCGAATCCCTGCTGATCCATGAAAGCAAGGCGGAAATCAGCATCGGCTACCCCTATGACCGTGCTCGCGAAAAGCAACCGTTGGCGATTGAGAATTTTGATTGTTTCGTGCTGACAGGATCAGCCGTTGACTGGGGCGCAGAACAACCCCAGGCCCGCCCCTTTCTCGATTACATCGAACCCTTGATTGATAGCGGCAAGCCCGTGCTGGGCTCGTGTTGGGGAATGCAAACCGTCAGCGTCTTGCTGGGTGGCTGGTCCGGCCCAAATCCCAACGGAAGCGAGATCGGGCTTTCCCGCAATATTCGCCTGACGCAAGCCGGAAAGGAACATCCGCTGTTTTCAGGAATGCCTTCTACCTTTGCTTCCCCCACCTGGCATCGTGATATCGTCACGCGGTTGCCGGAAGGTGCCGTGGTTCTGGCCGAAAGCGAAATCACGCCGATCCAGTCATACGCCTATCAGACGAATGGCGTTGATTATCTAGGCTACCAGTTCCATCCCGAATGTGAACTGGCCGATTTCAAGACCGGATTTGACGCAAGAACGCCGAAACCTGGAACCATTGGCGAGAACATTGATTTCCCGAAAGAACCGCCAGCCGAAGTGGCTGACCCGTTCGAGCGTACGCGCAGCATCGGCAACTGGCTCGGCCATGTCCGACTGCGCATCAAGGCTGCCGCATCTGCAGCCTGAGGTAATCCCTATTCCGCAGCTTGTGCTGAAACGGAAGCGGCGGCAATCCTCGATATCTCGTCACGCACGATACGCTCGACCAGCGAAGGCAGGTTGTCATCAAGCCATTCGCGCAGCATGGGGCGCAAAACCGCTTCGACCTGCGCAGCGGAATGATCCGAGAAGTTTTTCTTCAAGCGCTCGATGGAGCCACTGACCGCCTTTTCCACCGACGGCGAAACCAGCGCCTCGCGAAACGCGTCCACCTCCTTCTGGGAACCGGCACTCGGTGAGCCTGGCTGAACGGGTTTTGCCATCGCACTGACTTGCGTCATTGCTTCCGGCTTGGTGTGAGCAGATACGGTGTCAGGCACTACCGGTTTCGCTTGCTGAATTGATGCGGATACTGCACCATTTGACTGGCCTGAGGAAGGCTGAACTGGAGCAGATGCCTTCTGGCGGGCGAGGTTTGCCGCTATGTCGGCCAGCCTGCGTTCCGGAGTCTGGACGCCCGACTGTGCCGCCATCTTTTCCGCCGGCGGGGAAACGTCCACCATCTCTGGGGTCCGCTGCGGGGTCGTTGCCTGTGCAGCCATTGCGGCAGGTTGGCCAGCTGGGTGGTTGCCGGGATTGCTGGCTGGATGCGAAGCAGGTTGCGCTAAATTGGCGTCGCGCACATTCCTCGCGATCTCGGAAAGACTGGGGACTCTTCTTGGGGCCATAGCCGTGGCAGCAATTGCCGCGGCTTCCTGGCGCTTTGCACCCTCCGCAGACCCGTTTGCAGACTGCGAAACGGCAACTCCAGCCTCGGGATTTGACGGCCGTCCTGCTGCGTTGGAAGCGGTCTCGGCACTGGACTGGGAAGCGGCTTCCGGCGCAGGCGAAACTGTCCGGCTGGCGGAGGCCATCTGGCGGGCCAGACTTGCCAGGCTTTGCGGTTGCGCACCTACCGGTTGACGCCGAGGAGCGGCTTCCGCTGGCGGATTGGGCCTCGATGAAACGTCATCCGCTGCAGCCTGCTGCGGCTCGCCGGAATCCTGATTCACAATTCGCCGAATGGAAGACAAGATCTCTTCCATCGTCGGTTCCCTTGCTGCTTCCCCCATGAAAATACCCCGCCTGTTGGAGTTGCGTCACTTGCGCAACTCCCGCCGCCTCGAATCAAAAGAAGGATACGGCAGAATGGTTGGAAATATAACCCTTTCCAAATGCACCGGAATCTTGCTGCTCCCGCTATGCCTGGCTGCCTTGCGGGGCAATCACGGCCTTGTAGAGATGCCATGTCGCATGGCCGAGAACCGGCAGCACCACCAGCAATCCGAGGAAGAACGGCAACATTGCCAGGATCGCGGCAACCGTAACGATTGCGGCAAAGGAAAGCATGGCAATCGGGTTCTGGATGACCGCCTTGAAACTGGTGATGATGGCCGTGACGAAATCATATTCGCGTTCGAGCAGTAGCGGGATTGCCACCACTGTCGAGGCGAACAGGACTGTCGCCAGAATGCCGCCAAGCACCGTTCCAACCACCAGAAACGAGATGCCTTGCGATGTGGTGGTCACGACCTGGATGAAAGCGTCAATTGACGACATCGAGCGAAAGCCAAGAAAGATCGCCGTCAGCAAGCGGACCTGGTACAGCCATACCCACAAGACGAAAAGAACGACAAATGCCATCCAGGACAATTCACGCTCGCGCTGGCGAAAGATCACGCCGAGCACGCCTTTCCATTCCAGTGGCACGCCGCCGGTCAACCGCCTGCTGACTTCGTAAAGGCCAACCGCGATGAACGGGCCGATCAGTGGAAAGCCGATGGCCACCGGCAATATCAGCCAGGGCATGTGCAGCCGGTAGAGAAATATCAGGATTGCGATGCCGCCAATCGTGTATACGCCGCCAAAAAACAGGCCGAACAGCGGCGCTCGCGCAAAGTCCCGAAATCCCTTCGATATGGCGGAAAAGACATCGCCCAAACCGATTTGCCGGATGACTGGCTGCAATGGTCCTGAAATTGCCGGTGCGTTCATTGTTCCCTCCCTGAGACACACTCCTCCGATTGGCACTTTCTGCAGTCTCGATGATATGGGCCATGATCCAGATCAAATGAAAAAGCCGGGCAAACGAATTTGCCCGGCCAGTTTGGTACCAGCGAAAAGAGCTGCGCCTATTCGATTGGCGGCAACTTCTTCGCAGGCTGTGGAGCAACTGTTGCAGTGGTCACGGGGTCGGGCGATGGCGTTGTAGCCAGCACCTTGTCCACCTTCTCGAGTGTCTGGGCAGAGCTGTCGGCAGCAAAGGCCTGCATGTTCGAACGCTTGCGCTCGCTGTCTGCAAGCCAGATCGCCGAGATCATCGAATCATGCACCCGCCTGGAATTGTCCATCGTGATGTGGATATTCCCCCACACATACTCGTTCTTGATGATCCCCTTGTGCCCTGCCGCAACCGGCAAGAGGCCATAGACCGGGAATGCATGGTAGAAATTCTCCGCCACTTCCACATTGGACGGCGTGCCGCCAATCGGACCGGGAATATCGATCAGACCCATATAGGCAACCCTGATACCGGTACCCTTGAGGCGATTGGCAAGGGCAATGGCCGTCAGCGCTCCCATGGAGTGACCCATGATGGCAACCGAATCCGGCTTGCGGTTCATGATGTCGCGCCAGGCCCATTCGATGGCCTGCCAGCGATAGACTTCGGCATGAATGCCGGAAGCATTGAGCTTGTCAGCCAGTCTGTCCATTCCTTCCGAAAAGGTCAGCGGCTTTGCAATGAACGAGAAATCCCCCGCCCCGCGGAAGATATAGGCTTCCACCGCACGCGCGTTGGATGGAAATGCCACAACGAAGAATAACGCGACGCATTGCGCCACGACTGCGAGAGCAACTCGGTACACTTGACCCTCCAGTTCCGACGTAAACGCGCGGCTGGAACTCATACTGTGCCGCAATGCCGAAATGACTGCGCTCAGTATGGTTGCTTACAGATTAAGGAATCGTTGAAAAATTGAGGCAGTTTCGGGGCAGGCTTGCACTCGCAGCCTGCCCTCAAGCTGAATTGCCAAACCGCTCAGCTCACATGCTCGCGGACCTTGGAAGTCGCATCAATTGCCTTTTGCACGGCTGTGTCGCGATCATAGATATCAGCGAAATAACGGACCCCGCCGTCGCTTTCCGGCCAGGCGGTGAAATAGGAAACATAGACGGGAATGTTCCCTTTCACCTCGTCTGAACCATGCCCCTGCGAAAGACGGTCGCCGATATATTTGACCGAGGTGCCAAGCACGGCAGCAGCCATTTCACGAGGATATTGCAGCCTCACGCAGCCATGGCTCAATGCGCGCACATCGCGGTTGAAGAGCGACTTCGCCGGTGTGTCATGCATGTAGATGGCATGCTTGTTGGGGAACAGGATTTTCAACTCACCCAGTGCATTGGCCTCGCCCGGAGACTGGCGAACATCATAACCGGGATTGGAACCAACCTGGTTCCAGTTGATGTCGGCAGATGCGATCCTCTGGCCCCTGGAGTCGGTCACTTCATATCCGCGCTCGTCAAGATAGGCCGGATTTTCCCGTAGTTTCGGCAGGAACTCATTGACGAGGATCGAGCGCGGAACACCCCAATAGGGGTTATATTCAACCGTCTCGATCGTATCGTGGAAGAAATAGGTCTGGTTGCTTTTCTGGCCGATGACCACACGCATCGACAATTGCGGCTCATTGCCATTGACATAAGTTGCCGTGAAGGCTGGCTGGTTGA
>JAGRLM010000414.1 GCA_020441795.1 Nitratireductor sp. | reverse complement strand
CCGAAGCCGCGCAATTCCACCCGGTCGCCATTGGCAAGGGCACCAGTGATTTCATCGAGAATGGCATTGACAATATTTTCCACATCTCGCTGGTAAAGATGCGGATTGCGCTCTGCTATTGCCTGGACGAGTTCCGATTTGATCATTGGTCAAAAACCCCGTTGATATTGCCGCCGCCGGCAGACAAGTCAATTTGCAGCATTGAAACCAAGCCGTCAAGAAACAGGCGCTTTTCCAGCGCTTTCTGCAAGTTTACTGCCTGATTGCTGTCAAGATTGATTCCAAACAAGCGCGCCATTGTGATCAAGGCAGCCGGGTTGGCAAAATATCCGTCATCCGCGCGAGGTTTCCATTCGATGACCTTCAGCTTGTCGGAAAGCGATTTTTCGGAGACCAGCCATTTGCGCGCAGTCTCCTCATCGCCGATCTCGTCAACCAGCCCGTTGGAAAGGCCCTGGCTTCCGGTGAAGACGCTGCCATCTGCAAGCGCACGCGCCTTGGTCATGTCAAAGCCGCGACGTTCGGCAACCAGGCCGACAAACCATTCGAAAGTGTCGCCGACAACTTTGCCGATCATCGCCTTCGCCTCGTCGCTGGCGGGATGGAATGGCGAAGGTTCGGCCTTCAGCGGAGCCGACTTGATGGCATCGACCTTGACGCCAACCTTGTCGAGCAGGCCGGAGACATCGCCATACTGGAACAGGACGCCGATAGAGCCGACAATCGAGGAGCGGCGGGCAATGATGTGGTCGGAGCCACAGGCAATCATGTAGCCGGCAGAAGCGGCAAGCGTGCCGACGGAGGTAACGACGGGCTTCTTTTCAGCCAGCTTGCGGACGGCTTCATACATGGCTTCGCCGCCAACGGTTGAACCGCCGGGCGAGGACATGTCGAGGATGACGGCCTTTACCTGCTGTTTCTTGCCAAGCTCCTCGAACAGGTCGAGCATCTTGCGGTCATTGGTGATGACGCCTTCGATCTTTACCCTGGCAATGTGGTCGGAACCCTTCTTGCCGAAACGCTCTGCAAGGCCGGATGCTGCGAACAATGCAATGGCCAATGCGCCCAGCACAAGAAGCGCGCCAATTCGCCAGAAGGTCAGCTTGCGGCGAAGGCGGCGGCGGTCGATGATTTCATCAGCGTTCATGGCCATGGACGATTTCCCCGTATTCCTTGACGTGGTGCATTCTGCGCCAAAGCGCGTTCAGCGTCACGAAACATCGACAATGCGGTATCAGGAAGGCGATTTGCTAGCAAATGAAAAGGCCCGCGCAGTTTCCCGCGCGGGCCCCGATTTCGGCAGGAAGACGAGATCAGTCTTCCTTGCGGTTCTTCAGGGCTGCGCCCAGGATATCACCAAGCGAGGCACCGGAATCCGTCGAACCATACTGGGCAACAGCTTCCTTTTCCTCGGCAATTTCCAGCGCCTTGATCGAAACGCCAACCTTGCGGCTCTTCTTGTCGAACTGGGTGATGCGTGCATCAACCTTCTGTCCGACAGAGAAGCGCTCGGGACGCTGTTCGTCACGGTCACGCGACAGGTCCGAACGCTTGATGAAGGCGGTCAGTTCGCTGTCTGCAAGGCGAACCTCGAGACCGTTGTCCTTCACCTCGAGAACCTCGCAGGTGACAACGGAACCCTTGCGCATGGCGCCGGAATCGGCAGCCGTTGCGATCGGATCGCCACCCAGCTGCTTGATACCGAGCGAAATGCGCTCCTTCTCGACGTCCACATCAAGGACAACGGCCTTGACCATGTCGCCCTTGTTGTAGTCCTCGATGGCTTCTTCGCCGGGACGGTTCCAGTCGAGATCCGACAGGTGAACCATGCCGTCAACGTCGCCTTCGAGACCGATGAACAGGCCGAATTCGGTCTTGTTCT
>JAGRLM010000034.1 GCA_020441795.1 Nitratireductor sp. | reverse complement strand
GACCTCAATATCGAGGAAGCGCACAAGCGCCTTAAGAGCAATGCCGGATTTGTCTGGCTGAAGCGCGAATTGACGCCCGCGCAGCAAAGCCAGATCCTTGGTCTTGGCATTCCCGGCATCGGCTTTCGTACCGAAACCCGGCGTTTTTATCCCAAGGGGGACATCGCTTCCCACATCGTGGGCCACGTCAATATCGACAATGCCGGCATTGCCGGGCTGGAAAAATACATCGACGACAGGGGATTGCGCGCGCTTCGAAATGCCGGTCTTGCCAGTTCGCAGGCGATGGAACCCGTGAAACTGTCGATTGATCTGCGCGTCCAGTATTTCGTGCTGGATGAGCTGGAAAAGGGCATGGAGCGCTATAGTGCAATCGCTGCTGGCGGTGTTGTGCTCAACGCGCGCACCGGTGAAGTGATCGCCATGGCCTCGGTGCCGGATTATGATCCGAACCATCCAGTTGACGCCTTGAAGAAAGACCGGCTGAACCGCATGTCTGCCGGGCTTTTCGAGATGGGTTCGACTTTCAAGACCTTCACTACGGCAATGGCAATCGAGAGTGGCAAGGTTACGCTTCGCGACAGTTTTGACGCTTCACAGCCTTTGCGCATTGCCGGCTTCACCATCAATGATTTCCACGGCAAGCGTCGCAGATTGTCTGTGCCGGAAGTGTTTATCTACTCGTCCAATATCGGTACCGCCAAGATGGCTGATGTCGTGGGTGTCGAGGGACACAAGGAATTCCTGCACCGGCTCGGCCTGCTCGACAAGATGGATTTCGAATTGCCGGAAGTGGCAACCCCGGTTGAGCCGCATGAATGGAAGAAGATCAATTCCGTGACCATCTCCTACGGCCATGGCGTGACAACGACACCGTTGCAGACGGCAGTGGCTGCTGCCGCACTGATGAATGGCGGCAAGCTCTTCCCTCCGACATTGTTTCCGCGAAGTGAAGCGCAGGCGAATGCCATTGCAACGCAGGTGGTCAAGCAATCAACCAGCGATGTGATGCGCTATCTGATGCGGCTCAATGTCGAGCGCGGTTCGGGCAGGCAGGCGGAAGTTCCAGGCTATCGCGTTGGCGGGAAAACCGGAACGGCCGAGAAGGTGGTTCGTGGGCGCTATTCGAGCGAAAAGCGCTTCAACGCGTTTCTTGCCGCATTTCCCATTGATGACCCACAATATGTCGTGCTGGTCATCATCGATGAGCCGAAGCCGGAAGCGGGCAAGAGTGGCGCGACTGCGGGGGCCAATGCGGCACCCATGGTCGGCAATATCATTCGCCGTTCTGCCGCCATCCTTGGTGTGCAACCGGATTTCGGACTGCCTACAGGTGCTGCACTGGTCTCGAACCGATAGTCGGTAGTGATATACAGTTCGGGGCGTGCAGAGTAGAAAAATACGCGGTCGAGGGTGATTCGCACAGAGCGCGGAAAGATAGCAGGATGAAACTCGCGAGCCTGACTGGCGGAGAATACGAACTGGATGCGGCAGCGTCCGGGATCGATATTCTGGGCGTCACCGCAGATTCGCGAAAATGCGGTCCGGGCTTCCTGTTTGCAGCCTTGCACGGATCCAAGACCGACGGTTCGAAATTTGTAGCGGATGCCATTTCCCGCGGTGCAGCAGCGATTTTGACTGGCCGCGATACAACCGTCGCAGCGCAGGGCTTGCCGGTCTTGCGCGCTGACGAGCCGCGCGCTGCGCTGGCGCAGATCGCAGCGCGGTTCCACCCGGCACAGCCAGCCACTATTGCCGCAGTCACGGGAACGGCGGGCAAGACATCCGTCGCGGCCTTCCTGCGCCAGATCTGGCAAGCGGACAAGAAGAGCGCTGCCTCCATCGGCACCACCGGAATTGTTGCGCCGGGCATCAACATCTATGGCAGCCTGACCACGCCCGATCCGGTGGAATTGCATCGGCTGCTGGATGATCTTGCAGACAAGGGCGTCACCCATGCCGCCATGGAGGCCTCATCGCATGGCCTCGACCAGCACCGGCTCGATGGCGTGCGGCTTGCGGCAGGCGGGTTCACCAATCTCGGTCGCGATCACATGGATTACCACCCGACGGTCGAGCATTATTTCGACGCCAAGATGCGGCTGTTTCGCGAGCGCCTTGCAAAAGGCCAGCCTGCGGTGATCTTTGCCGATGACCAATGGTCGGAAAATGCCATCGCGGTTGCAGAAGCGGCCGGGCTTGATGTGCTGACGGTCGGGCGCAAGGGAGACTATCTGGCGCTTAAGCGGGTTGAGCATGAGCGGTTTCGCCAGGTCGCGGAAATACGCTTTGGCGAAGAAACCTTCCGTGTCGAATTTCCGCTTGCCGGTGATTTCCAGATTGCCAATGCGCTGGTCGCCGCTGGGCTTGCCATTGCAACAGGAACGCCTGCGGCAATTGCCATGGCCGCGCTGGAACATCTTGAAGGTGCTCCCGGTCGTCTCGAACTGGCTGGACGCACGAAACATGCAGCGCCGGTTTATGTGGATTATGCGCACAAGCCCGAGGCACTGGAAAACGTGTTGCAGTCCCTGAAGCCGTTCACTTCCGGCAGATTGCTCCTCGTCTTCGGCTGTGGTGGTGACCGCGACCCCGGCAAGCGCCCGATCATGGGTGAAATCGCCGCGCGGCTTGCGGATGTGATAATTGTCACGGATGACAATCCGCGTTCAGAACAACCTGCCAGCATCAGGGCGCAGATCATGGCGGCCTGTCCGCAAGCGGACGAGATTGGTGATCGCCGCGAGGCCATCAGCCGCGCCATCGCCATGATGCAGGAAGGCGATTGTCTTGTCGTAGCCGGAAAGGGACATGAGGAAGGCCAGATCGTGGGTGACACGGTATTGCCGTTTTCTGACCATCAGGTCATTCGTGACGTGTTGGGCGGGGATACACTCTCCGCAGGCGGGGAGGGATCGGCATGAGCGGATTATGGACTGGCGATGAACTGGTGGAAGCCATGCAGGCCCGGCCTGTTGGCAATTTGCCGGAGACGGTCACCGGAATATCGATCGATACCAGAACCCTGCAAAGCGGCGAGGCGTTCTTTGCCATAAAGGGTGACCAGTTTGACGGGCATGACTATGTCGGTGCGGCACAGAAAGCGGGCGCAAGCGTTGCCGTGATCGCGGAAGAAAAGCTGGTGGCGCTGGGGCGGCTGCATATACCGCTGCTGGTGGTCAGCGATGTTTTGGAAGCCATGCGCAAGCTGGCACGCGCGTCACGCGCAAGGTCCCAGGCAAGGATCATCGCGGTGACCGGCAGTGTCGGCAAGACCTCAACCAAGGAAATGCTGCGCACCGCCCTTTCATCATGCGGGAATGTCCATGCCTCTGCTGCCTCCTTCAACAATCACTGGGGCGTGCCACTGACGCTTGCCCGAATGCCGCGCGACTGTGATTTCGGCGTGTTCGAAATCGGCATGAACCATGCCGGCGAGATAACGCCGCTGGTTGCCATGGTGCGGCCGCATATCGCCATGATCACGAATGTTGCGGCTGCCCATCTCGGCTCGTTTTCGAGCATTGACGAAATAGCCCATGCCAAGGCCGAGATATTCACCGGTCTTGAAAAAGACGGCACGGCGCTGATCAATCGCGATGACAAGCGCCAGGAGTTGTTGACCGAGCTTGCAGCAAAAGCGGGTGCAAGGGATGTCAGATATTTTAGCACGGGAACCGGCTGCCAGTATCGTGCAACCCGCATACGCGAGCTTCCGGACAGTTCGGTCGTGGAAGCGCGCATTGGTGACAAATCGGTTGCTTATACGATTGGCGCGCCGGGAGCGCATCTGGTTGCCAATTCGCTGGCGGTGCTTGCCGCATGTCAATTGGCGGGTGCCGATGTCGAAAAATGCGCTGACCAGCTGGCGCGGATTGTTCCGGAGAAGGGACGCGGGCGCCGTCATGCCCTTTCGCTGAAAAAGGGAACGGCGACGCTGATCGATGAAAGCTACAATGCCAACCCTGCCTCGATGGAAGCTGCACTCAAGGTGCTGGCATCGGCGGTTACAGGTTCGTCAGGACGCCGGATTGCGGTTCTGGGCGACATGCTTGAACTGGGGTCGACCTCCCGCAAGCTGCATGCCGCGCTGAAAAGGCCGATCCAGAAGGCCGGCGTCGACCAGTTGTGGCTCGTCGGTGCGGACATGGCAGCACTGGCGAAAGCGGTTGATCCGGCGATCCTTGCCGGCCACTTCAATTCCGTGGCGGATGCTGCTAAGCCGCTAGCCGCATCGCTGGGGGACGGCGATGTGATCATGGTCAAGGCTTCCAACGGGCTGAAATTTGCGAGCCTGGTGGAGATGCTTGTCACACAATTTCCGGAATCCGTTCCGGCCAGGCCGAAGACGGCCGGACAGGGGTAAGATGTTCTACTATCTTTCGCAGGAATTTGTCGGCGATCTGGCGGCGCTCAACATCTTCCGCTACATCACATTTCGCACCGTTGCAGCGCTTGTAACCTCGGCGATATTTGTTTTCATTTTCGGACCGAAGATCATTTCCTCGCTGCGCGTGCGTCAGGGCAAGGGGCAGCCAATCCGCGCTGATGGCCCGGAAACGCATTTCGCCAAGGCAGGAACGCCTACAATGGGCGGCCTGATGATCCTTTCGGGCGTCGTGGTTTCCTCGCTGTTATGGGCCAATCTCGGCAGCGTCTATGTCTGGGTCGTGCTGATGGTTACGCTTGGCTTTGGCGCAATTGGTTTCTATGACGATTTCCTCAAGGTCACAAAAGCCAGCCACAAGGGTTTTTCAGGGCGGGTGCGCCTCGCCCTCGAATTTCTCATTGCGGCCATTGCCTGTTTTGCGATCATGAACAACGGACAGGCGCCGTTTTCCTCGTCGCTGACCTTTCCATTCTTCAAGGACTGGATCATCGATCTGGGATTCTTCTTCGTGGTTTTCGGTTCGGTGGTGATTGTTGGGGCAGGCAATGCAGTCAACCTGACAGACGGCCTCGACGGTCTGGCCATTGTGCCAGTCATGATAGCGGCGGCCTCCTTCGGCCTGATTGCCTATCTGTCGGGGAACTTCGTCTTCTCCGAATATCTGCAAATCCACTATGTGCAGGGAACTGGCGAGATTGCGGTTATCTGCGGTGCGATCATTGGGGCAGGGCTTGGTTTTCTGTGGTTCAATGCGCCACCAGCGGCAATTTTCATGGGTGACACCGGTTCGCTGGCGCTGGGTGGCATGATTGGTGCCACGGCAGTTGCGACCAAGCACGAGATCGTTCTTGCCATCATTGGCGGGCTTTTTGTCATGGAGGCAATGTCGGTCATCATCCAGGTCGCCTCGTTCAAGCTGACGGGCAAGCGTGTCTTCCGGATGGCACCCATCCACCATCATTTCGAAAAGAAGGGCTGGACGGAAAGTCAGGTCGTGATCCGTTTCTGGATCATTGCGGTGCTGCTCGCGCTGGCCGGTCTGGCGACATTGAAACTGAGATAGGAAGAATGGCGTGATCCCCGTTTCCTGCTTCAAGGGTGAACGAGTTGCCTTGTTCGGGCTGGGAGGCTCCGGCCTGGTGACAGCGCATGCCCTGGTTGCCGGCGGGGCGAAGCTCACGGCATTTGATGACAATCCCGACAGTGTTGCGAAGGCAAAGGCGGAAGGCATTCCAACCGGGGATTTTCGCGAGACGGGCCTTCATTTCCATGCAGCGCTGGTTCTTTCGCCGGGTGTGCCATTAACCCATCCCAAGCCACATTGGAGCGTTGATCTGGCAAAGGCTGCGAATGTTCCAGTGATCGGTGACATTGAGCTGTTTTGCCGGGAGCGCGCCCGTATTGCGCCGCACAGCCCATTCATTGCCATCACCGGCACCAATGGCAAGTCAACCACCACGGCGCTTGTTGCGCATGTCCTCAAACATGCAGGACACGATGTTCAGATGGGTGGCAATATCGGCACTGCCGTGTTGTCGCTCGAACCACCTGCGCAAGGTCGCATTCACGTGGTGGAATGCTCCTCCTACCAGATCGACCTGGCACCCGGCATCAAGCCAAGTGTCGGTATTCTGCTCAACCTTTCGCCGGACCATCTCGACCGTCACGGCACGATGGACAATTACGCTGCCGTCAAGGAGAGGCTGGTCGCCGCGAGTGATCTGGCGGTGATCGGAATGGACGACAACTACTCCGCTGCGATTGCCTCATTCCTGGAAGCCAAGGGCCACAAGCTCATGCGCATTTCCAATTCAGGCAAACTGGACGACGGTGTCTATCTCCAGGATGGGCGATTGATAGAGGCAAAGAACCGTTCGGTGTCCACTGTCATTGATCTGCGAACTGCCGGTTCCCTGCGTGGTGACCACAATGGCCAGAATGGTGCCGCTGCATATCTTGCCTGTCGCGCCATGGGACTGACACAGCAGGAGATACAGGCAGGCTTTGACAGTTTTCCGGGTTTGGCGCACCGCATGGAGCAGGTGGGGCGGGCAGGCAAGGTGCTGTTCGTCAATGATTCCAAGGCAACCAATGCCGATGCTGCAGCAATGGCGCTGTCGAGCTTCGAGCGCATTTACTGGATAGCAGGTGGCCTGGCAAAGGATGGCGGGATCACCTCGCTTGCGAAATTCTTTCCGCGCATCGCTAAGGCCTATCTGATCGGGGAAGCTGCACCTGCCTTTGCCGCAGCAATCGGCGGCCGCATTGCCTTTGAGATATCAGGCACGCTGGATGCTGCGGTTCGTCACGCGCATGAGGACGCACGCCGCGACGCGGCAAGCGAGCCGGTGGTGCTGCTGTCGCCTGCTTGCGCCAGCTTCGACCAGTTCAAGAATTTTGAAAAACGTGGCGATGCCTTCCGCGACAGCGTTCTGGCGCTGGAAGGCATCGGCCCGGTAAAGGCTGCATGATGGCGAACATGCAGGCGGCGGCAACGGAACGGGGGATGACATGGTAAGCAGGGCAGATACATCAAGGCTGGCGGAATGGTGGCGCACGATTGATCGGCTGATGCTGGCAGCAGTTCTTTTCCTGATGCTGTGCGGCGTACTGCTTTCCTTTGCAGCAAGCCCGGCGGTTGCAGACCGTATCGGTGTCGACACTTTCCATTTCATCAAGCGGCATGCGGCCTTTCTGGCACCGGCGGCAATGCTGTTTGTCGGTGTTTCCATTCTCTCTCCCAAGCAGGTCAGGCGCGCCTCTTTCGTGCTTTTTGCCATTTCCATCCTGCTGATGCTGGCAACGCTGTTCGTGGGTGCTGAAGTCAAGGGTTCGCGCCGCTGGATCGTGATTGCCGGATTTTCCCTGCAGCCATCCGAATTCATGAAGCCGGCCTTCGTGGTCATTACCGCATGGCTGTTCGCAGAGAACTCGCGGCGGCCAGACATTCCGGGCAATCTGTTTGCCATCATCCTGTTTGCCATTGTGGCTGCACTCCTGATGGCGCAGCCTGACTTCGGTCAGACCATGCTGGTCGGGATTGTCTGGGGTGCGCTGTTCTTCCTGGCGGGGATGCCGTGGCTGTGGATCGGCGGGCTCGGTGCGCTTGCTGTCACCGGACTGGGTGCCGCCTACACATTCTTTCCGCATGTGGCGGGTCGTATCGACCGCTTCCTCAGCGGCGAGGGCGACAATTACCAGGTTGAAACCGGGCGCGAAGCCATCATCAATGGCGGATGGCTTGGCCAGGGACCGGGAGAAGGCACGGTCAAGAACATCATCCCCGACAGCCATGCCGACTTTCCGTTTGCCGTGGCAGCCGAGGAATTCGGCATCATTGCCTGTATCCTGCTGGTAAGCCTGTTTGCCTTTATCGTGCTTCGCGGGCTGAACCATGCGATGAAGGAAAAGGACCCCTATGTGCGCCTGGCGGTATCGGGGCTGGTAACGCTCTTTGCGATCCAGTCGATGATCAACATGATGGTCAATCTGCAACTGATGCCGGCCAAGGGCATGACATTGCCGTTCATCTCCTATGGCGGATCGTCCATGATCTCGATGGCGATCTGCATGGGCTTCGTGCTGGCGCTGACCCGCAAGCGACCTGACAAACTGGGTTCGCTGCCCTACGGCTTTACGATGCGGGCATGGCGGCCGGCGGAATAAGATGGTTCAACAGACTTTCCTTCTTTGTGCCGGAGGAACTGGCGGGCACCTGTTTCCGGCAGAGGCGCTGGCGCATGAGCTGATTGCGCGTGGACATCTCGTGCATCTGGCAACCGATGACAGGGCCGAGCGGTTCGCCGGATCCTTCCCGGCTACCGCCATCCATGTCATCCCTTCGGCGACCATCGCTTCAAGGAATCCGGTGGCGCTAATGCGCTCGGCAAGACAATTGCTCGCCGGATACCTGAAGGCCCGCAAGCTGGTTGATGCAACTGGACCTGCCGCCGCAATCGGCTTTGGCGGTTACCCGACGCTGCCGCCGATGATTGCGGCAAGGCACAAGGGCGTACCCACTCTCATCCATGATGCAAATGCGGTGATGGGGCGAGCCAACCGCCTGCTTGCCAAAAGGGCGAAACTGGTGGCCATGGGGTTTGCCGGTGTGTCGAGCGATGAGCAGATGATCGTCACCGGCAATCCGGTTCGCCCGCCGGTCCTTGATGCTGCGCGCATTGCCTATCCTGTCCGCCAGGCTGACGAGCCGTTCAACCTGCTGGTATTCGGCGGTAGCCAGGGTGCGCATTTCTTCAGCCAGATACTGCCGCAGGCACTGGCATTGATGACGCCGCCGGAAAAGGCGATCCTTCAGGTAACCTGCCAGGCAAGGCAGGAGGATATTGAACGCCTAAGCGGCTTGCTTTCCACCTATGGGATCAAGGCTGAAACAGCGCCGTTCTTTTCCGACATACCCCGGCGTATTGCCAATTCGCATCTGGTGGTGTCGCGCGGCGGTGCCTCGACTGTTTCGGAACTCGCGGTGATCGGCCGGCCTGCAGTGCTGGTTCCGTTCCCGCATGCGCTTGATCACGACCAGGCGCTCAATGGCCGCGCGATGGTGGAAGCTGGCGGTGCCCGCATCATCATCCAGTCGGATCTTTCGCCGGGAAAGCTGGCGGGAATCATCAAATCAGCCTTGAAGGACCCGCAAGGGCTTGCGTTGCAGGCCGAAAACGCCAAAAAGACCGGCATTCCGGACGCAGCCAGCCGTCTGGCGGATTGTGTGGAACAGGTTGCCTCGGGCAAGATTGCTGCCGAGCTGAAGGAATTGCATCCATGAAAATGCCAGCAAATATCGGAATCGTTCATTTTGTCGGGATCGGCGGCATTGGCATGAGCGGTATCGCCGAAGTCCTGCATAACCTTGGCTACAAGGTGCAGGGCTCGGATCAGAACGAAAGCGCCAATGTAGAGCGATTGCGGGCCAAGGGCATAACGGTTCATATCGGCCACCGCGCCGAGAATGTCGGCGATGCGGAAGTCGTGGTTGCCTCAAGTGCCATCAGGCAGGACAATCCGGAGCGGGTCGAGGCGCGCGAGCGGCGCATTCCGCTCGTGCGACGCGCCGAGATGCTGGCCGAACTGATGCGCTTCAAGAATGCCATTGCAATTGGCGGGACGCATGGCAAGACCACGACGACGTCCATGGTTGGAACTATTCTTGAGGCAGGCGGGCTAGACCCGACCGTCATCAATGGCGGGATCATCAATCATTTAGGCACGAATGTTCGCCTTGGAAATGGCGACTGGCTGGTGGCGGAAGCCGACGAGTCGGACGGCACTTTCCTGAAACTGCCAGCCGATGTGGCGGTTGTCACCAATATCGATCCGGAGCACCTTGACCATTACGGCACTTTCGACGAAGTGCGCAGGGCGTTCCGCAATTTCATCGAGAATGTGCCGTTTTACGGATTTGGCGTTTGCTGCATCGACCATGGCGAAGTGCAGGCCATGGTCTCGAAGATCACTGATCGCCGGGTCGTGACCTACGGCCAGAACCTGCAAGCGGATGTGCGGTTCCATTCGGTGGCAATTACCGGTGCGCGCAGCCAGTTCGGTGTGGAGATTCGTGATCGCAAGAGTGGTGCGGTGATTGCCATTGACGGGCTGGAACTGCCGATGGCGGGCATGCACAATGTATCCAACGCGACGGCGGCAATAGCCGTGGCGCATGAACTTGGTGTTTCGCCCGAGGGAATCCGAAAGGGCATTGCGGCATTTTCGGGCGTCAAGCGCCGCTTCACCCATGCGGG